>NZ_BROD01000001.1:1858846-2168653 GCF_024345225.1 Clostridium sp. TW13 | reverse complement strand
AGAAATTCAAAGTGTTACTGACACCCCACTTCAAATTGATTCTAATGACCCTAAAGTTATTGAAGCAGCTTTAAGAGTATACAATGGAAAGGCAATTGTTAACTCTGTAAATGGAGAAGAAAAGAGTTTATCTACAATTTTGCCAATAGTAAAGAAGTATGGGGCAGCAGTGGTTGGACTTACATTAGATGAAAATGGAATACCTAATACAGCTGAAGAAAGGGTAGCTATTGCGAAGCGAATAGTCAAGAGAGCAGAGGTATTGGGCATTAATAGAAATGATGTATTTATAGATACATTAACATTAACAGTATCGGCACAACAAGAACAAGCTTTAGAAACAATCAAAGCCGTAAGATATATAAGAGATGAACTGGGATTAAAGACTGTATTGGGAGTTTCTAATATATCATTTGGATTACCAAACAGGGAGCTTTTAAATAGAACATTTTTAACAATGTGCTTAAATAATGGATTGACCTTGCCAATAATAAATCCTAAAAGTCAAGAAATTATGGACACAATAAAAGCTTTTAAAGTATTAAGTATGGAAGATTTAGAAGAAAAAAATTATATTAAGCATTTTTCAACAAATAAAGAGGAACCTAAAATTGCCAAGAGTGGGGAAGCTTTATCTTTGAAGGATATAATAATTAAGGGAATGAAAGAAGATGCAAAAAAAGCTACAAAACTTTTACTAGAGACTAAGAAGGAACTTGATATAGTTAATGAAGACCTTATACCAGCCCTTGATATAGTTGGCGCAAATTATGAGAAAGGATATATCTTCTTGCCACAGTTAATAGGTTCAGCAGAAACAGTTAAGAATTCTTTTCAAGTTTTAAAAGAAAGTCTTAATAGTACTGGTGGCCAAAGTATTTCAAAAGGGAAAATAGTTTTAGCTACAGTTAAAGGGGATATACATGATATTGGAAAGAACATTGTAAAGGTAATCTTGGAAAACTACGGATATGAAATTATAGATCTTGGTAGAGATGTACCTATTGAAAATGTAGTAGAAGCAGCCAGAGTACACAAGGTTAAACTTGTAGGATTGAGTGCATTAATGACTACTACAGTTAAGAGCATGGAGGAAACAATAAAATCTTTGAGGGATAATAATATAGATTGCAAAGTTTTTGTAGGTGGTGCTGTACTTAATGAAGATTACGCTAAAATGATAAAGGCAGATTATTATGCCAAAGATGCTAAAGAAGCTGTTGAAATCGCTAAAATAGTATATACTGAGTAGAATTAATTATAAATATATGTGTATGTTAAGAAAATTTTAAGGTTTTATAGTGATTTTTATTAAGCTTTAGATTTTATAATCTTCTTATAGTGAGATAGGAGGAAGTTATTATGAAAACTAAAAAGAAAACAATTTTGGCATCTTTAATCCCTGGGTTTGGTCATTTTTATATTGGGTTAAGAGCTAGGGGAGGAATATTTCTTCTGGCGCAAATCATATTCTATATTTTAATAAGGAGCGTGCATTATAACAGTGAAAATAGTGTATCAATACTATCGTTTCAAAGTTTTAGTGTATCAAGTATAATTCAACCCTTTTGCTGGATACTTTATGTGTGTTCAATAATGGATGCCATAGTGTGCTTTGAAAATATTTTTACAGGAAAAATAGATATAAATGATGAAGAAGCTGAAGAAAAGAGAGATAGAAAGCTTATAGGAATGATTTTGAATATAATACCAGGAGTTGGACATCTTTTTTTAGGAAAGGTAAACAAAGGAAAGAGTTTATTATTATTGTTTTTTTTAATTTATGTAATAGCCAATGTTGTTAATTTGCAAATACTTACAATAGCGCTAATGCTATTGATAGTTTTAAGTGTATTGGACTTATATAGAGCTGAAGAAAGTGAGGTAAACAACAATCTATTTGAGATAAAAGATTTTTATGAAAAATGTAAAAAAGTATGTGTTGTTGCCGGAGTTTTATTAATTTTATATGCCATAGTATATGCAGCATCTGAAGTTTTGGCTTATTTCGGGAATGTTGAAATGGTTAATTATATAAAGTACTTTTTTAATATTGCTATAAATGCTCTAATTGCAATATTTATAGGATTCATTTTAATAAAAAATGGTATTAGATATTCTGAGGCAAAAGAAAAAGAATTGGACCAACAAATATCAGAAGAAAAAGAAAAAGAAAAAATTGATGAAGATTTTTAATGAAATTAATTAATTAATATGCCATAATATAATATATGTTATGAGATGAAAGGAGATATATTATATTATGGCAGTAAGAAAGATTATACAATTAGGTGATGAACGATTAAGAAAAGTTTGTGAGCCAGTTGAACAAATAGATGAAGAAATAAAATCTTTAATTCAAGATTTAAAAGATACGTTATATACAGTTGATGGAGTTGGCCTAGCTTCACCACAAATAGGTATCAATAAAAGGATTGTTTTTATTGATTTAAGAGATGAATCTGGTCCAATTGTACTTATTAATCCCGTAATAACTAAAGCACAAGGGAAAGAACAGGATTATGAAGGATGTCTTAGCTATGTAAATTATGAAGGTTTAGTAGAAAGACCTAAAAAAGTAGTGGTTGAAGCATTAGATGAAAATGGAGTTTTAAAAACATATAAGGCTGAAGGTATGCTTGCTAGATGTTTTTGTCATGAAATAGATCATCTTGAAGGAATAATGTATGTAGATAGAGCTATTGAGATGTATGAATTAGTTGAAGAATAAATCTACGTTAAATGTTATTCTTTAAAGTTTATAAGGTTGTTGACAAAATGGAATTTGAGTATTAAAATGATATCAATATTTAAATTCTGTGAGTAGCAGAGTAGTCTTTATAGGAGTATTTAAAGAGAGTGAGGAATGGTGGAAACCTCATAAGAAACTTTTAGATGAAAGACGGCTATGAGAAGTTTATCTGAAATTTTAAAGTAGGATAAAACGCTAACCTACGTTACAGGTAAGAGATGACTTTATATTTTTAAAGTTGAACAGGATGGCACCGTGAATATATACCTTTCACTCCTATATTGGAGTGAAAGGTTTTTTTATTTATAATGCTATATATTTGTTCAGTGAGAAATTATAAATTAATTAGGATGGTACCGTGAGATTTCCTCACTCCTATATGGAGTGGGGATTTTTTTATTTTAAATCTGCTGCAGAGGATTTGAAAAATAAAATTGCATGGAGGCGTTATTATGGAAAGAATATTGACAAATAAGTTAGAAAATAAGATGAATGAAGATGTTTTGATAAAGGGATGGATTCATAGAATAAAGGTAATGAAAAATATTAGTTTTTTAATTCTTAGAGATAGAGAAGGGCTTGTTCAATGTGTGGTAGATAAGGATGTTGAGTGGATAAAGCATGTTAGGTTAGAGAGTATAGTTTCTGTTATGGGTGTGGTTAAAGAAGGAAAGAACAAATATAAGAACTTAGAAGTAGAAGTTAAAGAAATCGAACTTGTAAATGAAGCTGTAGAGGAATTGCCAATAGAGATAAACAAGGATAAACTTGATATCTCGCTTGACACTATGTTGAATAATAGAATGCTTAGTTTAAGGCATGAGAGCAAAAAAGAAATAATAAGGATTGGTAATCTAATATTGAAGTCATTTAGAGATTTCTTAATAGAACAAGGGTTTACAGAAATAATAACTCCCAAAATAGTTTGTGAAGGTGCAGAAGGTGGGACAGAAGTATTTAAAGTAGATTACTTTGGGAAAAAAGCTTATCTTGCTCAAAGTCCTCAATTTTATAAACAGATGATGGTTATATCTGGTTTTGAGAGAGTATTTGAAATAGGAACGTTTTTCAGGGCGGAAGAGCATGATACAAAAAGGCATTTAAATCAATTTGTAAGTTTGGACCTTGAAATGGCATTTATTGAAGATGAAAATGACCTAATGAATTTAGAAGAGAAAATGCTTAATTATATCTTTGATGTTTTAGGAAAAGAAGCTGTTAAGGGCTTTGAAGCTTTGGGTTTAGAAACTCCTAAAATAGAGACTAGGTTTCCAAGATTGGATATGGAAGAAGTAAAGGATATACTAAAGAGAAAATACAATAAAGAGCTATTAGAAAAGGATTTAGATACTGAAGCAGAGAAATTACTTGGAAGATATATAAAGGAAAAATATAAGTCTGATTTTGTATTTGTAACAAACTATGGCAAGAAAAAAAGACCTATGTATACAATGCCAAAAGGAGAAAGTGGTACACATTCTTTTGATTTAATTTATAAAGGCACTGAAATAACTTCTGGAGCACAAAGAATTCATGACTACAATATGTTACTACAAAGTTTTAAAGAAAAAAATTTAGATGCTTCAAGTTTTGAAAGTTATATAAATTCCTTCAAGTATGGAGTTCCACCACATGGAGGATTAGCCATAGGCTTTGAGAGACTAGTAGCACAAATTTTAGATTTAGACAATGTCAGAGAAGTTACCTTGTTTACTAGAGATAAGAACAGAATGATACCATAAATTAAAGAAATACCTAAGGGTTCTTTTATGACCCTTAGGTATTTTAATGTAAGCAAAGCTATTTTTTATAGGGAATTCTTGTTGGAAAAGTATTTAAGAGTTCATCCTGATTCTTTAAGTCAGTTAATATTAATCTTTTTGAAATAGGATCTAAAGTGTTTTCATCAAGAAATTTATTGCCCATTTGTATTCCAGTTTGAACAGAATTATAAGCATTAGTCATTAGGTTATCATCACCTTTTATAGTAAAGGAATCCTTTATATTTGTAAAAACTTCAGTAGCTTTGCCTATAAATCCAGTATCATCTTTATTTTCACCATTCAAATCTGTAATTCTATCTATTACTAGAATTGCAGATTCTTTATAGTACATATAGATATTCATTAGTATTTTTTTTGTTTCATCTTCTTCGGCAAGTGATAAGTAATGATTAAATGTGTCTATTGCCATATACACTCCTTGAAGATATTTATTTAACGCGTCAACAATATTTTTATTTTTTTCTGCCATAGTAAAATCTCCTTTAAATAAATAGTGTAATCATAGTATTTACTAAGGAGATAGAAAATATTATAGTATATTTTTGTCGATTAATCCATTTAAATAAATATTCATACTTTCTTCCCAAGAAGGAATTTCTAAATTAAAAGACTTTTCAATTAAATTATTAGCTAAGGAACAATTTTTAGGCCTTGGTGCCAAAGAATCCATTGTAGATTTAGGTAAAGAAATGATCTTTTTATCATATCCTAAAAGGTCAAAGATATATTTAACTAAATCACATTTTGAAGTTTCACCTTTATTCACACAGTTGTAAACTCCGTACGAAGTAGAGTCAATTATGGACAGAATGGCTCTAGATAAATCTTGTACATAAGTTGGATTTACTACCATATCAGCAACCATGAAAATAGGGGTATTCCTTTTAGATAAAATGCTTTTTACGAAACATTTTTCTCCTCCGAAACACCAAGAGGTTCTTAGAATAAAATATTTTTTGCAAAGAGTCCTTATTAAGTTTTCACCAGCTAATTTAGATTTTCCAAAAATGTTTATTGGATTACAATTTTCATGCTCAGAATGAACATTAGTATTGTCAGAGCCATAAACTTGAGCGCTAGAAATATATACTAATGGTATGTCTAGTTTTGAACATGCTAAAGCAATGTTCATAGTGCCTAAGGTATTAACGGAATAAGATATTTGTTCATTAGCTTGACAATAATCAATGTTTGATATTCCAGCTGCATCAATAACAATGCTTGGAGCTTTACTTGAAATTATAGAAAAAACACTGGACTTAGATGTAATATCTAAATCATCTTTGCTTACAGAGATAATATCATGATAAGGTTCTAAATCTTTTGAGAGAAAACCTCCGATATTACCCTTTCCACCTAAAATTAAAATTTTCAAAATACTCACCTCATTAACTTTTGTTAAGGCATATAAACTTACTTATTTTTGAAGATGCCTAAATTGTTATATAATATTTATATTATTAATGTAGTGAAAATATTGACAATAAATCTAAGCTACTTTAAAATAAATTAGTTGTCAAAAGAAATTACAGTAGGGGGAGGTGCTCTTATGGAAAAACAGGAAGAATTACTTTATGAGAAGCAACATCTTTTAGATGTAAGAGAGTGGCTTAATTCATATGTGAAAAAGCAGATAAAGGAAGAAGAAAAATTAGAAACTAAAATTTTCAATATGAAGAAAGCTTCAAAAGGAAGCTATAACTATGAACTTGAAACAACAGAAAAGTTATATGCTGTGGTAAAGAAAAATGTTTCAAATTATAATGAGGCTAAAGAACAGCCCTATTTTGCCAGAATAGACTTTAGAGAATACAGAAAAGAAAAGGAAAGTCTCTATATAGGCAAGTATTCTTTAGGTGATTGGGATACTGGTGATGAAAAGGTTATAGACTGGCGTTCACCAATTGCAGATTTATACTATAGTGGAACGGAAGGTAAAGTTTATTACAAAGCTCCAGGAGGAGTTATTGATGGTGAACTTTCATTAAAAAGAAAATTTTTATTTAATGATGGTGCCTTAGAAGATATTTTTGATGAAAGCATAAATGATATAATCTTAAATAATGTTGGAGAAGAAGGTACAGAGCTTATTGATGAATTTTTGAAAATTAATCTAGAAAAAAGTAGTGGTAATAAGTTAAAAGATATTGTGGCTACAATACAAAAAGAACAGAATGAGATTATAAGATGGGATAAGAATCTTCCTATTATAGTTCAAGGAGCAGCTGGTTCAGGTAAAACTACTGTAGCATTGCATAGATTGGCTTATTTATTATATAGATATAAAGATAGTATAGTTGGAGAAAACATCTTGGTATTGGCTCCTAACAGTATATTTCTAGATTATATATCAGATGTATTGCCTAACTTGGGTGTAGATAAAGTTAATCAAAGAACTGTAGAAGAGTTTTTACTTAAAGTTGTAGGTTCTAGGATGAATGTAATTACGAAAGATCAAAAGTTAACTGCAATTCAAGAAGAATCTGAACAAAATAGAAAATTTATTTTTAATGAGAGTAAGTTGAAAGGTTCACTTTTATATAAAGAGATACTAGATAGATATATTAAAACTTTAGAGGTAAATGAAGCTCAAATTGATGACATAAAGATAGATCAATGGACTTTATTTCAAAGTAGTGAGATAAAGCGATTATTTTTAAAGGATTTAAATAACTTACCAATAAATAAACGTAAGGAAGAAATAAAGAAATATTTCTCTAAAAAATTAGGAGAAAATATCAAGAAGGTAATTGAGAAGATTGAACTTTACTACGAATACAAAATAAATAAGTTGAAAAAAGAGATAGATGATACTATTGAACGTAGGAAAGAATTAATAAAGATATATGATGAAAGAGATGAACTAAAGAAAAATACATTAAAAGAAGGCAAGGTAGCTTTTGAAGATTATTTTAAGCAATGGATAAATAAAGATATGAGAGATCAATATAAAGATTTTCTTTGTATTGATGACAACTTTGAAGAAATTACAGGCAATAAAATTCCATTAACATTGTGGGAGTATATAAAAGAAAAAACCTTAAGTAATTTCAGTGAAGGATATATAGATGCAGATGATTGTGCTGCTATGGCTTATTTAAAATTAAGAATAGATGGAATGCCTAAGATGACAGAGATAAAGCATGTTGTTATAGATGAAGCTCAAGATTATTCACCTTTTCAGTTATATGTAATATCAGAAATAGTTACAGGCAAGTCTATGACTATTGTAGGAGACTTAGGCCAAGGAATTTATTACTATAGAGGAATAAATGATTGGAATAACGTTATTAATGAAGTATTTAAAGAAAAATGTAGCTATAAAACACTTACACAAAGTTATAGAAGTACTATAGAAATAATAGAATTTGCAAATACAGTCTTAAGCAAACAAAAATTAAATTTGACTCCAACTAAACCAGTAATAAGACATGGGGCAAAACCAGAATTAATTAAATTAGATTCAGAACAAGACTTTATTAGTCAAGTAAACTCTATTGCAGAAAAAATAAAATCTGAAAATAAAAAGAGTGTAGCTATAGTTTGTAGGAATTTTGCACAATGCAAAGAAGCAGATAAAATTCTAAAAACTAAAGCCAACCAAATTAAATGGAAGATGGTAAAGGAAAATGATAAATCAATAAAGGATGACTTCATTATAATTCCTGCTCATCTAACAAAGGGATTAGAGTTTGACTGTGTTATAATTTATGATGCTAATAGTGAAAGTTATACTGCAAATG
The DNA here is from genome assembly GCF_024345225.1 of Clostridium sp. TW13. Lineage (NCBI taxonomy): Bacteria > Bacillati > Bacillota > Clostridia > Eubacteriales > Clostridiaceae > Inconstantimicrobium > Inconstantimicrobium mannanitabidum. The sequence continues at coordinate 2,160,374 of NZ_BROD01000001.1, read as the reverse complement.
AGTTTGATTCTAAGTTATTATATGTTGTGTTAACTAGAGCATTACATTATGAATATATATTTTATAAAGGAGAAGTAACTCCATTATTAAAATAAGCATAAATATTTTAGGAAAATATTTGTGAAAAGGTTATAATACACATATATACTTATATATATTATATTAAACTAGAGATAGGGAATGGTGAAACAGATGGAAGAAAAAGAAATAATGTATTTTAAAGATGAAGAAGGTAATAAGGTTGCCTTTGAAGCAATCGCTAGAATATATCTAGAAGAACAAGAGTATTTAATATTATCTCCTCAAGGTGAGGATGTGAACGATGATGATGCTTTTGTTTTTAGAGTAGATGAAATAGATGGGAAACAAGAGCTAAATTTAGTTGAAGATGATGAAGAGTTTGAAAGAGTGAGAAAAGAATATAAGAAATTACTTTATAATTAAGGAGTGGAGAAAATGTATAAAAATGAAGTGATTGAATTTCTACTTGATAATTCTCTTTCTGAAGTAGAAGTAGTGAAAGACAAGAAAAATGTATTAGTATTAACTTTTTTCTATGATTTTGATAAAGATGAAATAGAAGCAGCAGAAAGTTATGCTAATGATGAAGGAGATTATGAGGAAAAAAGCACTGAATGGTATGGAGAGTTATTTTTGCCATACTTAAAGGACATAGCTGTAGACAATGTTAGTGATATTTTAGAAGAGCTTTCAGAGGAATTTTCATGCAGTTATGATATGAAATATGATGAGATGGATGCTAGCACTTATACGTATATGAAATATTATGTTGCTATAGCTTCACAAGATAGCGATGAAGATTTAGACGTGGAAGAATTCATTTAGATTATGTGTATTGGTACCAGTAAATAACATTGATTTTATTTTGTTGTATGATATAATCTAATTAAATCCTGAGATGTGCGCGAAGCTTATAGTATTCAACCTACATTATGTATACGGGATTTTCAACATTATTATGGATGACGGACTTCATTAATTCACATTGTGGCGGAAGATGTCAGAAGTAATATGAGAGAAACCCACCTGTGAGTAGCAGGTATGAATTTATAGGTGTGACGGCATGTTGGGATGTTTGATGTAACAATAAATGCTCCTTTTATAAAGGAGCATTTTTTTTATATAGTAAAGTAAATAGTGATTAAGCTGCTAATTTGGAATTGTAATGGGATATTTTAGCTATTCTTTGTCTATTTATATATTTTTTATAATGTATTGTTTGATATAATGATATTGGCTTGTCTAATTGCTGACTAAGGTATATTGTTAAATTATTTGTAGGGGCAAAAAATCTTAATGACAAATGTAAGAGTTTTTTAATTAAGTTGATTTTAAAAATAAGATATTTTTCATACATAACTTTACCTCCGATATTTATAAAATTATTATAGAATTATTATATCAAAAATATGCCAAATTTGAATTTTTTTCGTTCACCAACTTATGACAAAATAACTCAATGTTGTAAACAAAAATGAAAAAAGCGATAGAAATGGTTAATTTACATAAAATTCCAAAAACCTGTAAATGTAGAAAACAGTAATTTTGTAAATATTGGAAGTGTCGAAAGGTATTGAAAATTAATTGATATTTATATTCCAATACATTGATTATTATTGCATATAAAGGTAAAATGATATTGTTAATCTTAAAAAATAAGGAGAATGAAATATGAACATAGATGATATGGTTAAACGAATAAATGAACTTTATAAAAAATCTAAAGAAGAAGGCTTATCCGAAGAAGAAAAGATTGAGCAAGAAAGTCTTAGAAGACAGTATATAGACAATGTTAAGAATAACTTTAGATCACAATTACAAACTATAAAACCAAATAAACCAAAGAATTAGGGGAGAGATTATGATGGAGGTAAATGTTGAAAGATTAATAAGTGATTTTGAAATGGAAGTACTTGTTCCAGGAGAAAAAAACGTAACTATAGATGTAAATGATGTTACTAGACCTGGATTACAATTAGCAGGTTTTTATAATTATTTTGCTCCAGATAGAATACAAGTTATAGGTAAAGCTGAATGGAGTTTTTTAGATGATATGTCTGTGGATTTAAGAAAGAAGAGATTAAAGAAGTTTTTCAGCTTTAATATAAAGAGTTTAATAATTACTAGAGATTTAGAACCACATGAAGAATTAGTAACTTTGGCTAGACATAATAAAGTTTGGCTTATAAGAACAACTATGACAACTACAAAGTTTATAAGTAAACTTACTATTTATTTGGCAGACAAGTTAGCACCAGAAACAAGACTACATGGAGTGCTAGTTGATGTATACGGTATTGGAATACTTATAACAGGTGAAAGCGGAATAGGTAAAAGTGAAACTGCTTTGGAGCTTATAAAGAGGGGACATAGGTTAGTTTCTGATGATGCAGTAGATATTAAAGAGATAGATGGTGAACTTACAGGAACTTCTCCTCATATTACATTTGGAATGCTTGAAGTAAGAGGTATGGGAATCATAGATGTTTCGGCTTTATATGGATTAAGTTCAGTGCTATCACAAAAGGAAATAAAGCTAGTTATGAATTTGGAACATTGGAAAGATGATGGAGACTATGATAGACTTGGAATAAATGCAGAATATATGAATATTTTAGGCGTACCAGTAAGAAAGCTATCAGTACCAATAAGACCTGGAAGAAATGTTGCAGTCATAATTGAAGCTGGTGCAGCCAATTATAGATATAACTTAATGTCAGATGTTAGTCCTGTGGATATAATAGAAAGCAGAATGGAAAAAGAAAGCATGAATAAATAAAAAATATTTAAAGAATGTTGGCATTATTTGATAAAAGTAAGTATATGGTGTACAATTGATTATAAACTACTAAAAAATATAAAAATTAGGGGGCATATCGATGGCAGTAAAAGATTTAGAAAAGCAAAAGAAAAATGCATGGACAAAATATGATGATAAGGATTTAGAAAAAGTTTTTTCTTTATCAGATAGATATAAGAACTTTATGTCAAAATGCAAAACAGAAAGAGAATGTGTACTTGAACTTGTTAAGCAAGCAGAGGTAAAAGGATTTAGAAACCTTGAAACTATAATTAGTAAAGGCGAAACTTTAAAGAAGGGTGACAAGGTATATGCCAACAATAAAGATAAGAATTTAGCTTTATTTGTTATAGGAAATGAACCAATAGAAAATGGTTTAACAATACTAGGTGCTCATATAGATTCTCCTAGAATAGATTTAAAGCAAAATCCACTTTATGAAAGTAAAGAATTAGCATTGTTTAAGACTCACTATTATGGTGGTATAAAAAAATATCAATGGGTAACTTTACCTTTAGCAATTCATGGAGTAGTTATTAAGAAGACTGGAGAAAAAGTTGATATAGTAATAGGAGAAGATGATGAAGATCCAGTAGTTGGTATTTCAGATTTATTAGTGCATTTAGCAGCTGACCAAATGGGCAAGAAGGCTTCAGTGGTAATTGAAGGCGAATCATTAAATGTATTAATAGGCAGTATTCCATTAAAGGATGATGAAGAGGATGTTAAAGAAAAAGTAAAGGGTAACATCTTAAAGCTATTAAACGAGAAATATGGAATAGTTGAAGAAGATTTTATATCAGCAGAACTTGAGGTAGTACCAGCAGGAAAAGCTAGAGATTATGGTCTAGATAGAAGTATGGTAATGGCTTATGGTCATGATGATAGAATTTGTGCATATACTTCATTCGAAGCTATTTTGGAAATGAATAATCCAAACAGAACTTCTTGCTGTATATTAGTTGACAAAGAAGAGATTGGAAGCATGGGCGCAACAGGAATGCAGTCTAAATTCTTTGAAAACACAGTAGCAGAACTAATGGATAGAGTTGGAGAATATTCAGAATTGAAAATTAGAAGAGCGTTAACAAACTCAAAGATGTTATCATCAGATGTTAGTGCAGCTTTTGATCCAAATTATCCATCTGTAATGGAAGAAATGAATGCACCTTTCTTTGGTAATGGAGTTGTATTTAATAAATATACTGGTTCAAGAGGAAAGTCAGGTTCAAGTGATGCAAATCCAGAATTTATAGCTGAAATTAGAGCTGTAATGGATAAAAATAATATTTCTTGGCAAACAGCAGAGCTTGGAAAGGTTGACCAAGGAGGCGGTGGAACTATCGCTTATATATTAGCTAACTACAACATGAATGTAATTGATTGTGGAGTAGCATTAATGAACATGCATGCACCTTGGGAACTTGCAAGTAAGGCAGATATATATGAAACTTTCAAGGCATATGTAGCATTTTTAAGTGAAATATAATTTAATATGTTGATATAAAAAAGTGAACCTTAAGGTTCACTTTTTTTATTCTTTAGGATACTAGAATAAAATTAATTTGTGGATAAACTATAAAAAGGTTATTTGATTAGGTTGAGATTAGTAATTTGGATTAAAGTTATTAAACATACCATTATAAGTTTTTAAGAAGTTGTGTATATCTTCTAGAGGCATGGTTATATCTCCAATATCGCCATGTTTTGAATCATTTGGATCAATACCATGAAAATCTGATCCACAGGTAGCAACTAAATTATTAGTTCTACAAAGTCCAATTAATTTTAACGTATCATTTTTGAAATTTTGAGCATAATAAGCTTCCATACCGTCAAAACCTAAATTTAAAAATTTATCAATGGAAGATTTTTTTATTAAAACAGGATGAGCTAAAGATACAAAACAGTTAAATTTTTTTAATAGTTTTATACCATCTTGAGTTTCTATTTTTTTATTAGGAACATAAGCTTTAGAATCATTTCCGATAAATTTATCAAAGATTTCTTCCCAAGTATAGTTATAACCTGCTTCAAGTATAGCTTTAGCAATATGAGGTCGAGCAACTACGCCATTGCTTTCAGATATAATCTTGTTTATATCAATTTCTATATTGTAAAAGTCTTTTAAGTTTTTAACTATTTTGTTAGCTCTGCTTTCTCTTTTTTTCTTTAAATCTTCTAGGAACTCTAATAGTTCAGGATTTTTATAATTTTCATCTCTAAAGTATCCAAGAACATGAATGCTCTCATTATTAAAATCAGTTGATAACTCTATGCCAGGAATTAGTGTTAATCGTACTTCTTCAGCGGCAGTTAAAGCTTGTGGTATTCCTAGAGTAGTATCATGGTCAGTTAATGCTAAAATATCTACATTGTTGCTTTTGGCCCTTCTAATTACTTCAGTTGGAGATAATATACCATCTGAAGCTGTGGAATGGCAATGTAAATCTATTATAATTTTATTCATATTCAATCTCATCTCCTTTTTAAATAGTATATAATAACTAAACAAAAATTAAAAATAAAATTAGAGATAAGATTCAAATTCTAAATTATTTTAAAGATATTCTCTAAATATATATTTACAAAAACCATAAAGATTATAATTTCTAGGGATACCATCAGAATCAATATAATCCTCAACAAATTCACCATCCCAAGGATGAACAGCACAATATTTATCATTGTATATATTAATAACATATTTCTGGCTGTTTGCTTCAATAAACATTTTGTACTGAATTTTTTCATTAGAAATGTCATTTCCAGTATTAGTGATTATGTTCTTTTTTTTATCCATATGTTTAAAGAAATCAATTAATACTTTTTTTTCTTCATTAGAGATTTCTTTCTGTTTATACATATTTAAGTCTAGTATTTTTAAGTTATAAGAATTTGAATTAATAAGATTAGAGAGCTCATCACAGTAGTATGAATTTGAAGGCTTTTTTTCGAAAGATATAAATTTTGTGTTTGAACAGCCTTCAAGGGTTACAATTGAGAAAATTACAATCAAGCAGTAGAACAGTTTCTTCATTTAATCAGTCCTTTCGGAGAATTTCTATATATAATATGCAAAAAATTTTAAAAAAGAACTTACATAATATTTTTGAATAGGATATATTATAAAACCATGAATAGAGGTATAAAATGAAATATGGAATAGATATAAAGGATGAATATTTTGGAAATATAATTAAAGAAGGTTTGAAGAAAAAAGGACACAATATAATAAATTGTACAGATAATGGTGTTCCGATACTTGGAGAAGCAATAATGAAAAAGGCGATTTTAGCAAATCAAACAAAGATAGATGTATATGTACAAATAGATTTGAGCACTGAAAAAACACATGAATTAAAAATAGTAACAGGGTTTAAAAAGGTAGGCATGGAGTTGGTTGAAAGCATTGGTGAAAAATTAAAAGAGGCAGGATTTCAAGATATAGTAATAGAAAATGGAGATAAGCTATATTTGATAAAGCATATAGATTCTCCAGTAATTATTTTAGAAGTTAGAATTGGGGATAAGAGTGCAAGAAATGAAATAGCTGAAAAATTGGTTAATGCACTTTCATGTATTAATGATTGATCGAATATCAATATAAAATGTATAAATCAAAGTCTTCCATAATAAACATTATATAAATAATGTTTTTAGGGGGAGACTATGTACATAGTGGCTACATTAGGTCCTAGGACTGTTGGAGAGAAGCAAATAGTAGATATGATAAATGAAGGTGTTAATGCATTTAGAATTAATTTATCACATATGGATAAAGAAACTATAATAAAAGTTGTTAAATTTATTAAGCTACAATGTCCAAATATAAAGATAATAGGGGATCTGACAGGAAAAAAGATAAGAGTATCTGACATGTTAGAAGAAAGTTTTAAAATATATAAAAAGGAACGTCTAGTTTTTTGTGCTGAGGAGGATTATTGTAATTTAAATCATATATTTTTAGAAAGAAACATTAAGGTAGTTCCATTAAACATAAGTAGTGATTTAGTAAATCATATAACTACAAAAAGCATTTTTGTTAAAGATGGCAGGTATGAGATTAAAATCTTAGAGAAAAAAGGAAGTATATTAAATTGTGAAGCTGTTAATAGTTTATATATTACAAAAGGAAAAAGCTGCACTATAGCAGGAATTGATAGAGATAAAATGAGTATTCCTAAAAGAGATATGGATGATATACAGTTCTTAATTGATAACAAAATAGATATAGTTTTACTTTCGTTTATATCTTCACAGTTAGATGTTCAGGAATATAAGAAAATAATATACAAAAAAACAAAAGCAGCAAAAAGAGATATAGAAATATGGGCTAAAATTGAAACTAAAGAAGGCGTAAATAATATAAAAAAAATAAGTGATGAAATTGATACAATAGTCTTTGGAAGAGGGGACATGGTTGCAGAAGGTGGGCTTATTAATTTGCCAATATATCAATGGGGTGTATGCAGGGACTTATACAATTCAGGAAAGAAGCTTATAGTGGCTACAGATTTAATGGAATCAGTAGCTATAAAAGGCAAACCATCAATTGCAGAAATGAATGATATTTTCATAATGGTAAAAAATGGAGTTGGCGGATTTTTGCTTGCATCAGAAACAACCGTTCAGAATAATAGCATAGAATCTGTGAGAAATATAGTACGTGCTAGTAAGTATTATTATTCAATAATTAAAAAGAAGGTATAAATTTTTATTAGTTAAAGATACTAAAAAGTAGAGTTACCTAACTGCTTTCTAGTATTTTTTTATTTTACTATGCTAAGTATTAAATGAAAGATGTGATGGATAAAAATGATTTTATCATGCAAGAAATCATAAAAAATCATTAAAGTTGAAAAGATTTGAATGAAAATGATTTTTTATAAAAGATTTTGAACAAAAATGGTTGACAAACGTTTACATGCGGTGTATTATTTAATCAAGGAAGTGATAAAAATGCTAACAGAGGAAAGATACCAGATCATCCTAGAGAAATTAAAGTTGGATGGTATAGTATCAGTAAATGAGTTAATAACCAGTTTACAAACTTCAGAATCAACCATTAGAAGAGATCTAAATTCATTGCACAAGCAAGGTAAATTAAAAAAGGTACATGGAGGCGCGGTACTCCTTGAAGACAATTACTCAAAAAATGATTTCAAAGTTTCAATTAGAAAAGGTATAAATATTAAAAACAAGACAGTTATAGCAAAATATGCTGCCAGTCTAATTAAGGATAACGATGTGATATTTTTGGATGCTGGAACAACAACCGAAATTATTATAGATTATATAACAGCAAAAAATATTACAGTAGTAACTAATGGAATTGGGCATGCTAAAAGTCTATTAGAAAAAAATATTAAGGTTCATATTTTAGGTGGTGAAATCAAAGCTGTAACAGAAGCAGTTGTAGGTATTACTGCAGTACAAAATTTACAATCATATAACTTTTCTAAAGGATTTTTTGGAGCCAATGGTGTAAGTGTAAATAGTGGGTATACTACTCCAGACATTAATGAAGCAATGGTAAAAAAAGAAGCAATTAGAAGATGTGCAAAAACTTATATATTGGTAGATAGTTCTAAGTTTGAGGAAACAAGTTTTATTACTTTCTGTAAGTTACAAGATGCAATAATGATAACCGATGAATTAAATGACGTAAATTATGATGCGGAAGTTATTCAAACTAACAAATTCATTTAAATAATGAGAAGGGGGAAAAAAGATGCGTATAGTGGATTTATTAAAATCTAATTCAATTGACTTAAATTTTAATCCATCATCAAAGAGAGATGCCATAGATAAATTAGTAGACTTAATGCACAAAACTGGAAATATTAAGGATAAACAAACCTATAAAAAAGCTATTTTGGACAGAGAAGCATTAAGTACAACAGGGATAGGGGAAGGTATTGCTATACCACATGGTAAGAGTAATGCAGTAACTAAGGCTACTTTGGTAGCAGCAGTAAGCAAACAAGGAGTAGATTATGAAGCATTAGATGATATGCCTTCACATTTATTCTTTATGATAGCAGTACCAGAAGGAAAGAATGATACTCATCTACAGTTGTTAGCAAGATTGTCTACTATTTTGATGGATGAACAATTTAAAAATTCATTAATTAATTCAAAATCTCAAAAAGAATTTTTAGATTTAATTGATACTAAAGAAAAAGAGAAATTCGCAGAAGAATTAAAAGGGGACGGGGAAACTATGAATGATAAGCAAAAATATAAAGTTTTAGCAGTTACAGCTTGCCCAACAGGAATTGCTCATACATACATGGCAGCTGAAAAATTATCAACAACAGCGGCAAACAAAGGGATATCAATAAAAGTTGAAACAAATGGTTCAGAAGGAGCAAAAAATGTTTTAACAGCAGAAGAGATAAAAAATGCAGATTGTATTATTGTAGCAGCAGATAAAAAGGTTGAAATGGCACGTTTTGAAGGAAAGAAAGTACTTCAAACTAAAGTTGCTAATGGTATAAATAAAGCAGATGAATTAATCAGTAAAGCAGTGTCAGGTGATGTTCCAGTATATCATCATGGAGGAAATGGAGAAGCAGAATCCTCTGATGAAGGTGGAGTTGCACACAGCTTATACAAACAAGTAATGAATGGTGTATCTCACATGTTGCCATTCGTTGTTGGTGGAGGTATATTAATAGCGTTAGCATTCTTATTTGATAATTATGCGATTAACCCTAAGAGTTTCGGTAGTAACACTCCTTTTGCAGCATTTTTAATGAATGCAGGTAAAAGTGCATTTGGATTCATGCTTCCAGTATTAGCAGGTTATATAGCAATGAGTATAGGAGATAGACCAGCATTAGCAGTAGGTTTTGTTGGTGGTTTAATAGCTAGAGATGGTGGTTCTTCTTTCCTAGGAGCTTTATTTGCAGGTTTTGTTGCAGGTTATATAGTTGTAGCATTAAAGAAGATTTGCAGCAAGTTACCAAGTTCTTTAGAAGGAATAAAACCAATGTTAATTTATCCAGTAGTAGGTATTTTAGCTATAGTAGCTGTAATGGTATATGCTATCAATCCACCAGTTATAGCAATAAATGCAGGAATAAATGGCTTCTTAACAAGTATGGGAGCAGGTAGCAAGATATTACTAGGAATAGTTTTAGCTGCTATGATGGCAGTTGATATGGGTGGTCCAATAAACAAAGCAGCATACGTTTTTGGTGTAGCTCAATTAGATGCAGGAAACTTTGGAGTAATGGCAGCAGTTATGATTGGTGGTATGGTTCCACCATTAGCAATCGCTTTAGCAACTACATTCTTTAGAAATAAATTCAATAAGAAAGAAAGAGATGCTGGTTTAACAAACTATGTAATGGGTCTATCATTTATAACTGAAGGGGCAATACCATTTGCAGCTCAAGATCCATTAAGAGTATTACCTTCAATCATTGCTGGTTCAGCAGTTGCAGGTGCTTTATCAATGGTATTTAACTGTACACTTAGAGCTCCTCACGGTGGTATCTTCGTTGTTCCTGTTATAGGAAATCCATTTGGATACTTAATAGCTTTAGCTGTAGGATCAGTAGTTGGAGCATTATTATTAGGAATATTAAAGAAACCAGTTAACGAATAAAAAATAACTTATATGAAAAATCCTTTGAGTAGATTAATCTGCTCGAAGGATTTTTTTGCGTGAAAATTTTAGGATAAAATTTCTTGATTAATTCCTAGCAAAGTAGTAAGATATAAATAAACCAGAGTAAACAACTCTGAATTATCGTGTTAAGGAGTAGGGTTATGAGTGAAAATTTATTGAATATAACAAATTTAAAAACAGAAGTAGAGGGCAAAGAAATATTAAAGGGATTGAATCTAAAGATAAATGAGGGAGAAATTCACGTAATAATGGGACCAAATGGAGCAGGAAAATCTACTCTTGCCAATACCTTAATGAATCATCCTAAATATAATGTTGTCAGTGGAAATATTATTTTTCAAGGAGAAGAAATAAATGATTTGAAGACAGATGAAAGAGCTAAAAGAGGATTATTTTTATCTTTCCAATATCCAGAAGAAATATCAGGCATTACTGTAGAGAATTTTTTAAAATCAGCCAAAAAGTCATCAGGAGGTAGTGTATTAAAGCATTTAAAATTTGATTTGGATTTGAAGAAGAATATGAAGGAATTAAAAATGGACACTAGTTATGCAAAAAGATATTTAAATGTAGGATTTTCAGGTGGAGAGAAAAAAAAGAATGAGATACTGCAAATGCTTACTTTAGAACCTAAGTTAGCTATTTTAGATGAGACAGACTCAGGTCTTGATGTTGATGCAGTAAGAACAGTATCAAGTGGAATTAAGATGTTTTCAAATGAAAATAATGCAGTATTAATAATAACTCATAATACAAAGATACTTGAAAATTTAAAACCAGATTATGTTCATATTCTAGTGGATGGGAAAATAGTTAAAACAGGAAATGGCTCATTAGCAAGAGAAATTGAAGAAAAGGGTTATGAAGATTATAAAAAGACTTTGTAATGTAAGGCGGTGAAAAGAAATGTCATTGGATAAGAAAACAGAAATTGACGAAATGGATAGAGGAATCTATGATGTGAAAAATAGAGATAGTTTTAGTTTTAAAACTCAAAAAGGGCTAACTAAAGAAATTGTAGAAATCATATCTAAAGAAAAAAATGAACCTAGTTGGATGAAAGAATTTAGATTAAAATCTCTGAATATATATAATAACTTGTCAATGCCTACTTGGGGGCCAAGTTTAAATGAATTAGATATGGATAACATAGTAACATATGTTAGACCTAAGAGTAAGTTAAAAGGAAGTTGGGATGAAGTGCCAGAGGATATAAAGAAAACCTTTGACTTATTAGGCATTCCAGAAGCAGAAAAAAAGTCTCTAGCAGGTGTAGGCGCTCAATATGATTCTGAAGTGGTTTATCACAGTATTAAAGAAGAGTTGGTTAAGCAAGGTGTAATTTATACTGATATGGAAACTGCCATTAAAGAACATGAAGATATAGTTAAAGAATATTTTATGAAGTGTGTTACGCCAAGTGATCATAAATTCGTAGCATTACATGGTGCAGTATGGTCAGGCGGGTCCTTTGTATATGTTCCCAAGGGAGTAGAAGTAGATATTCCATTACAATCTTACTTTAGATTAAATTCTCCAGGAGCAGGTCAATTTGAACATACTTTAATAATAGTAGATGAAGGAGCAAAACTACACTTTATAGAAGGATGCTCAGCTCCTAAATACAATACAACAAATTTACATGCAGGTTGTGTTGAATTATTCGTAAAGGAAGGAGCTACATTAAGATATAGCACTATTGAAAATTGGTCTAAGAACATGTTGAACTTAAATACAAAGAGAGCAATAGTGGAGAAAAATGCAACTATTGAGTGGGTATCTGGTTCCTTTGGATCTAAGATTTCAATGTTATATCCAATGAGTATTTTAAAAGGTGAAGGTGCTAAAGCTGAATTTACAGGAGTTTCTTTTGCAGGTAAAGGGCAGAATTTAGATACTGGAGCAAAAATAGTTCATGCAGCACCTAATACATTTTCAACAATAAATTCAAAATCAATATCTAAAAATGGTGGTTCAGCAACTTATAGAGGAGTAGTAGTAGTAAATAGTAATGCTATAAACTCAAAGTCTATGGTTTCTTGTGAATCTTTGATGTTAGATAATATGTCTAAATCTGATACTATTCCAGTAATTGATTTAATGAATGATGAAGTAGAGATAGGGCATGAAGCTAAAATAGGAAAGATTAGTGATGAAGCTATATTTTATCTTATGACCAGGGGAATAAGTGAAAATGAGGCCAAAGCTATGATTGTAAGAGGTTTTGTAGAACCGATATCAAAGGAATTGCCTTTAGAATATGCTGTTGAAATGAATAATTTAATCAATTTAGAGTTGGAAGGAAGTATAGGATAGGGTGATAAATATGAAAGAAATGCAATTCGAAAATTTGAATAAGACACCAGTTAGGACTAAGAGCTGGCTTAACATAAATGATATAAATCTCAAAGGTTATATAATGCCTAATATAAGAAAGTTTAGCAATGTAAATATTAATAAAGCTGATAGTGGGATTATTATAGAAAGATTACAAAATCACATTAATTATGGATATAATCAAACTTTTGATTATGGAGTGAGCGAAGAGCTTATTAACCAAGGAAAAAATAATTATAATGAAGGTTACTTAATAAGAATATCAAAAAACACAGTTGCATTTAATCCAATTGTAGTAGAGTTTAATTTAGATAGTAACAATAACACTTTAGTTGATAATATAATTATTGTAGGTGAGGAGAATTCAAAAGCGAATATAATAATTAAGTATAAATCTGTAGATAACACAGAAGGATATCATAATGGTATATGCAGCGTATTTGCAGAAAAAAACAGCCAGCTTAAGGTGGTTAAAGTTAATATGCTAAGTGACAAGATAGCACATTTTGATTCTAATGTTTCTAATATAAAAAATGAAGGAAATGTAGATTTTATAGCGATTGATCTTGGAGGGCAGTACAGTATAACCAATTATCATGGAGATTTACTTGAAGCAAACTCAAGAACCACAGTAAATTCTGTATATTTAGGATGGGATGAAAAACTTATAGATATAAATTATGTAATTACTCATAAAGGTGAAAATAGTAAGTCTAATATAATTACAAAAGGTGCACTAAAAGATAATGCTAAAAAAACTTTCAAAGGAACAATTGATTTTAAAAGAGGGGCTTCTGGCAGTGTCGGAGCTGAAGATGAGTACTGCTTAATGCTTTCGAAAGAAGCAAGAGCAAAGGCGATGCCTTTATTGCTTTGTGAGGAAGAGGATGTTTCTGGTGAGCATGCGGCTTCATCAGGAAAAATTGATGAGGATAAATTATTTTATCTTATGAGTAGAGGATTAAGTTTTGATGAATCTAGAAAGTTGATTGTGCAAGCTGCTTTTAATCCTATAATCGATAAAATAGATGAGGCTCAGATTATTTCAGAAATTGTTGAAGAAATAGATAGGAGATTAATAAATGGATAATAAAGATTTTATAAAAGATTTTCCTATACTGAATTCAGAGTTAAATGGTAAGAAATTAGTTTATTTAGATAGTGCTGCTACAACTCAAAAACCAATGCAGGTAATTAATGCTATAGAAGAATATTATAAAAATTATAATGCAAATCCTCATAGAGGAGCTTATGAATTAAGCATATTAGCTACAAAAGTATATGAAGATGCGAGAGAAAAGGTAAAGAATTTTATAGATGCAGAAAGTTCTGAGGAAATAATATTTACTAAGAATGCTACAGAAGGATTTAATCTTTTAGGATATTCATATGGAATGAGTTTTATACAAGAAGGAGATGAAATAGTCATATCCATAGCAGAACATCATTCTAATTTGTTACCCTGGCAAAGAGTAGCAAAAGCTAAGGGTGCAATCCTTAAATATATGTATACTGATGAAAATGGTGAATTGTCTCTTGAAGAAATTGAAAGTAAAATTACAGATAAGACAAAGATCGTTAGTATAACCCATGTTTCTAATGCTATAGGTACTATAAATCCAGTAAAAACAATTATAGACTATGCTCATTCAAAGAATGCTGTAGTTATAGTAGATGGGGCTCAAAGTGTTCCTCATATGAAAGTAAGTGTAAGGGAATTAGATGCAGACTTTTTAGTTTTCTCTGGACATAAACTCTTAGCTCCAATGGGAATAGGTGTAGTTTATGGTAAGAGAAATTTGTTGGAGATTATGGAACCATATACACTAGGTGGTGATATGGTGGAGTATGTATATGAACAAGAATATACATATGATGATATACCATGTAAGTTTGAGGCTGGGACTCAAAATGTTGAAGGGGCAGTAGGTTTGGCAGCAGCTATGGATTATTTAAATGATGTAGGTATGGAAGTTATTGAAGAGATAGAGGGAAATTTAGTTTCTTATGCTTTAGAAAGATTAAATGCAATTCCATATGTTAAACTATTTGGACCTTCAGATGTAAAGAAGAGGACTGGAGTAATATCTTTTGAAATAGAAGGCGTGCATCCTCATGATGTGGCATCAGCATTAGATACTTATGGAGTATCAATCAGAGCAGGAAATCATTGCGCACAACCATTTATGAGATATATGGGAATAAGTGCAACTTGCAGGGCGAGTTTTTATTTTTATAATACTAAAGAGGATATAGATATACTTATAGAAGCTATTAAAGAGACATATAATATGTTTTCAAAGTGGAGGGATTAGTGTGGATTTAAGTTCAATATATACTGAATTAATAATGGAACATAGTACATCAAAACATAATAAAAGAAAGATAGATCATCCAGATATCTGTGAGCATGGACATAATCCAAGTTGTGGAGATGAGATTACTTTAGAGATAAAGTTTAATGAGGATATAATAGAAGATTTAGCATTTACAGGACAAGGATGTGCTATTTCTCAAGCTTCTACATCAATGATGATAGATTTAATAAAAGGGAAAAATAAAGAAGAAGCGCTGAAACTGGTAGAAACATTTATATCAATGATTAAGAGAGAAATAGATAATGATGATGAGTTAATGGTTTTGGAAGATGCTATGGTACTAAAGAATATATCTAACATGCCAGCTAGAGTTAAATGTGCTGTTCTTGCATGGCATACATTAAAAGAAGCTGTAGTAAAAGCTAATCATTAATGAAAATGTTGTGCAGAAAGGAGCAACTTTTGAAAATTACCGTAAATATTTTTCAAAAATTGCTCCTTTAATTTATATTATTGATTTATGATTTTCTTCATGAGAGATAAGTATAGTTTCGATAATAAATCTAGGTCTATGTTTAGTTTCATTATAGATTTTTCCGATATATTCTCCAATCACACCTAAAGATAAAAGTTGAATTCCACCAAGCATCCATATTGAAACAGTTAAGGAAGTCCAGCCTGTTACGGTTTTACCAAAGAATTTTACTATTAGTGTGTAAAGTAAGGCAAAAAAGCTTATTAAAAATATAGAAAAGCCTAAGCCAGTGATTATTCTTATAGGCTTAATACTTAGTGAAGTAACTCCATCTAAAGCAAAAGCAAGCATTTTCTTTAATGGATATTTTGATTCACCTGCAAAGCGCTCATGTCTTTCGTATTCAACTATAGAAGATTTATATCCAATTAAGGGTACAATTCCACGAAGAAACAGATTAACTTCTTTGAATTCAGCAAGACCTTCCAAGGCACGACTGCTCATAAGTCTGTAGTCAGCATGGTTGTAGACTACATCCACACCTAGCAAATTCATGAATTTGTAGAAACCTAAAGCTGTATTTCTTTTAAAGAATGTATCAGTTTTTCTTGAAGATCTTACGCCATATACGATGTCATTACCGTTGTAATATTCTTCAACAAACTTATCTATTACATCAATATCATCTTGTAAATCTGCATCTAATGATATTGTCATATTTGCATAGTCTTTAGCAGTCATAAGGCCAGCTAATAAAGCATTTTGATGCCCTTTGTTTCTGGATAGGTTTACTCCACAGAATATAGGGTTCTCATTATGCAACTCATTGATTATGGTCCATGTATTATCTCTGGAACCATCATTAACAAATAATATTTTGCTTTTCTCTGATATACTTTTATTTTTTATCATAGTTGATAATTTAACTAATAACCTCTTAGAGGTTTCTCTTAAAACTTGTTCCTCATTATAACAAGGAATAACTAAATATAACACTTCTTTCATAAAATACCTCCAACTAAAATATAGATTGATTTCGTTCTATATTGTTTCAATAACTATATTTTTACTTAGCAATGTGACAGTTTTGTGTTAGTTTTATGAAAATTTTAAGATTATTAATTGGAGGATATTTTGTAAGAAAGAGTATATACATCGATAATTGAAAATATAGATCTAATTATAAATTAACATTTTTAGTTTTGTATCTCTTTCTTTAATATGTGTTAATATATATCCATATAAAGTGTTTAAAAAGGTCTTGAGTTCGTTATAATCTTCGTTAGAGAAGTTAGTAATATCTATGTCAGTAAGTTTATTTATAAATAAAGTATGTTCATTAGTATGTTCATAAAAATCACTTGAATTTAAATCTTTTAAATAATTTTCTTCAAAATAAAAATGAAAAGTTACGAAGTTTCTAAAGTCACATAGAAGCATTATGGCATCCTCTTTTTTATCTACACCTATAGGAGTTTCTAAAAGTATCTCTAATTTTCTGCTAAGGCTGAATAAATACTTATGTTGTTGATCAATTATTTCTATTCCAGTACTAAAACTATCATCCCAAATTATCAATTATTTCGCCTCCTTAGGTTACTATGTTATTTTATTATAGAATTAATTATAATTAAATTCAATAAAATTCACCTGAATGCATAAAAAAACGACAAAATAGGACAAAATTATGGGTTAGGTTAGGGACTTAGATGAATAATTTACAGGAAGATGACTAGTATCATTTATAGTTACTATCTTAGGAGCCAATTCATCGTTGAAATTAATCTTACATATAGCCGTGTTTCCTATAGTGATTTTGTGATACATGGACATATCCCAGCCAAATAATCCAATCAATGCTGCTTTTATTATTCCACCATGTGCCAGGATGACAATTGTTTTATCCTTATGCTTGTTTACTATATTTATTATGGAGTTGCTAGCTCTATTACTAGCAAAATTAATACTTAAATCATTTCCTGGAATTGGAGCATTGATTTTATCAGTTGTCCATAAATGAAATGCATCAGGATATAATTCTTTTATTTGATGAATAGTAAGCCCTTCCCAATCACCAAAGTTAATTTCTCTTAAAGAATATTCAACTTGTGGTTTTATATTCATGTTTGTACAAATTATATTGGCAGTTTCTGAGGCTCTTTTTAAAGGACTTGTGTATATATAATCAAAGTTATTTTCTAGTCTTTTTCTAAGATAGTCAGCTTGCAAGAGACCATCAGCAGATAAATCAATATCTGTACATCCTTGGAACTTACCTAAGGTATTCCATTCAGTTTCACCATGTCTTACTAATAATAATGTGGTTGTCATACAAAATCTCCTTTATGTAAAATCTAATTTTAAATATGTAAATAATACTAAAAGTTTTTAATTACTTAGTCAATAACTTTGGGAAAAAGCTCTAAATATATATTGACTTTGTATTATATCTGTTCTATATTATGTATAACAGATATAATACAAAGGATAAATAAATTTCATGTTAGCAGAGGGCGGGATTAAATGTTTGTAACAATAGATTTTGAAAGTGATTTACCTATATATACTCAATTAAGAAATGAGATTGTAAAGGCTATCGCTAAAGGAGAATTAAAAGAAGGAGATGAATTACCTTCAGTAAGACAATTAGCAGAAGATGTAGGAATAAATATGCATACTGTAAATAAAACCTATAATATTTTGAAGCAAGAAAGTTTTATAAACATTGATAGGAGAAAGGGTGCAGTTGTAAGCCTGAAAAATTTACAGAACTCAGAAATCAAAGAAAAATTGATTTTAGAGTTAGATTCTATTGTAGCTACGGCAATTTGTAACAATGTATCAGAAGAGGACTTTACAAAAATAATTAAGGATATTTATATAAATTATAAGGGGGAAAAATAAAATGGATATAGCAATGATGGTAATTGGTGCATTCATAATAGGTATTACATTTCTAATAGGAATATTTATAGATAAAATGAATAAAAATTCAGTATTTTTTGGCGTAAGGATACCTATTGGTTATGAAAAGAGAGATGATTTATTAGAGCTTAAAAAGAAGTATAAAATTAATTTTACAATTACTACGTTAATATTTTTGTGTGTTTATTTGATTTTAATTGGTATTTCATCACTTTATTCACCATTTGTATTGATTTTGGGAATGTATATATATATTGGCTTGATGCAGTGGAACTTCTATTTAGTATATAAAAAAGTAAAGTTCATTAAAAAATCAGAGAAATGGATTTTGGAAAGTAAGAATAAGGTAGTTGTTGATTTAAAATATAGAAATAAAAATGAAAAACAAAAGGTGTCAATTAGTTTGATATGGTATATAGTCCCTTTCATTATAGTGTATTTTTCATTTATACTCTCATTTGAATCTAATATGGTAATTTTGGCTGTAAGTGAAGCTATAGTAACTATTATATCAATTTTATCAACAATAATAATGGTTAGATCAAAACAGAATATAAATGGTGGAGATGTAAATAAGGTAAAAGAACAAACCAAGCGTATTAGGTATAAAATAAGCAAAGCATTTTATTTTCTATGTATAATGACGAATTTATTATTTTTAGTAGTTATAGCATTATATAAATATGAAGTAGAATCTCCAGCTATTTGGGGAACAATTTTTATGAGCTTTTTTATACTTACATTTGCTATTGTAATTTATTTGATTCATATAAATAAGGAAAAGCAAACATTACAGGAAGATATGCCAGATAGTATGGTAATTAATAGGGAAGATGATGATAACTATCTTTTAGGAAATATATATTATAATAAATATGATCCAGCAGTATTTGTAGAAAAAAGAGTTGGTATAGGAACTACATTTAATTTTGCCACCTTACCAGCAAAGATTTTTATGGGAATAATGTCACTTATTTTATTTGGAACGCTTGTGCTTATGCTATTTATTCCATTTACAATGAAAGAAAGTGAAGTAACCTTTAAGCAAGATAGTATAAATATAAGTGGAATTTATGGCACTGAAATCAAGTATTCTGATATAAATAGTATAAAATTAGGTGATAAAATAGAAGGTAATATGAAGCTTTTCAAAACAAATGGATGCGCTACTGGGAACATTGATATAGGGCACTTCAATATAAAGGGGGTGGGTAAAGCAAGATTGTTTATAATGAATTCAGAAAAAATTGATGTAGAAATGAAATTAAAAGATGGTACCTACCTAATGATAAATTATGAGGATATCAACAAGACGAAATTTTTATATGAAAAGCTTGAAGATAAAGTGAAAAAGTAAAAGGTTTTAAGCATCAAATTATTAACCTGAGCTTTAAATTAAATATTAAGCCCTCTAGATAGTTACTGTTATAAGGTACTTATCTAAAGGGTTATTTTATTCTTTATTAAATTATAAAGTGCTGATAATTTAAGCATAATTTATAAGTAAATTATACTTAAAATTATAAAGGGGAGTTGGAGATTATAAATTTTAATATTTCCATAGACAATGTAGTTATATCGTCATTAGTAATGTTAGAAAAATCATGATTACTATTGGATAGAGTAATTAATTTGGCATCTGAGCCTGCAGCTTTAATTTTATTGTATAGAAGAGTTGAATTTCTATAAGGAACCATATTATCCTTTTTACTATGAATAATTAATGTGTTAGGTAGATCTTTATTAATATGATTTATAGGACTATACTCACTTAAAGTTTTTTCTGTATTTGAAGAAGATTTAATTAGTTTTGTTATATCTGGCGAAGCTTGTGATAAGTCTAAAGTAGTTAAGTCTGTAGGACCAGAAAAGTCAATTACATATTTTACTTTAGAACTATAGTTTTTTAAGCTTACATCACCTATATATTCAGAATCAGATGTATAAGATGCCATTAATGCTAAATGAGCTCCTGCAGAGGTGCCAATAACCCCAATTGCATCTGGATTTAAATTATATTTATCTTTGTTTTTTCTGATCCATCTTACTGTATCTTTTACATCCTCAATTTGTTCATTGAAAATAACTTTGTCCTTCATAAGGTGGTAGGATGTACTTATAACGGTATACCCTTGATCTCTCAACATATCAAGCAGTGGTGAAATATTTTGTGGAATATTTTTGTCACCATAAGCCCAGCTTCCTCCATGTACATATATTATTACGGGAGAACCATTAGTATTAGCCTTTTTTGCTGAATATATGTCAAGTGTTTGGGGGGAGTTGGGACCATTTTTATATACGATATCCTTATAATTTGTATTTAAAACTATATTTTTGTTTACTGAACTTGTTGCAACATTATTTGAGGTGTTAAGTTCGCCTACATCTCTTATCATGTTGATAGAAAGGAGGATTCTATTTCTAAACACAATAATCAAAATGAAACAAATTATAAAGGCAAATAGGCACAAATATTTAACAATTTTTTTCATAATCAAATTTCCTCCGTGATAGTATAGTAAAAAGCATAGCATGTTTATATTGTACTACAATTAAGTCTTATATTCATTAAGCAAAGTGGTTTCTCTATTTTATGAGAAAATCAATTGTGTGTAAAGCAGTAAATTAGAACAAATTGTGATATAATTTGATTTATTGAATTGCAATAACTATTATTGGATATAATTGAGAAAGACAAACTAGATGAGGTGAAATAGTTTTATGAATAAGGCAAAAGAGGTCTTGGAGAAGTATTATGGATATAAGGAATTTAGAAAAGGCCAAGAGGAAATAATAGACAATATAATTGAAGGTAAGGATTTGTTGGCAATAATGCCAACTGGTGGAGGAAAGTCTATTTGTTATCAGATACCTGCACTTATATTAGAAGGAATAACCTTAGTAATATCACCTCTTATTTCTTTAATGAAAGACCAAGTGGATACTATAGTAGAAATGGGAATAGGTGCTGCTTATATAAATAGCAGCTTGAGCGAAAATGAATTGAATGAAATATTAAACGGCATAAAAGATGAAAAATATAAGATAGTATATATAGCGCCTGAAAGGCTTGATTCATACGAGTTTTTATCTATAATAACAGGCTATAATATAGCACAAATTGCTATAGATGAAGCTCATTGTGTTTCTCAGTGGGGACATGATTTTAGAACTAGTTATAGAAAAATATCTTCATTCATAAATAGCTTATTAAAAAGACCTATAGTTACAGCATTTACTGCCACAGCTACGGAAGAAGTAAGGGAAGATATAGTAAGGTTGCTAGGGCTTAGAGATCCGAAGGTATTTATTGCGGGATTTGATAGAGAAAACCTAACTATTAATATACTAAAACCGGAAAGTAAAAGAAATTATGTATTTGACTATGTAAAAAACAATGCTGATCAAAGTGGAATTATATATGCAGCTACAAGAAAAGAAGTAGATTATCTTTATGAATTTTTACAAAGAAGTGGTTTTTCAGTAGGAAAATATCATGCAGGAATGAGTAATGAAGAGAGAATAAGTAACCAAGAAGATTTTATCTATGATAGGACGAATTTAATTATTGCAACTAATGCTTTTGGTATGGGAATAGATAAGCCTAATATAAGATATGTAATTCATTATAACATGCCAAAGAACATAGAAGCTTATTACCAAGAGATAGGTAGAGCTGGGAGAGATGGAGAAGAAAGTGAGTGTATTTTGCTTTTTAGCCAAATAGATGTGCAAACGCAGAAGTATTTAATTGAGGTTGGAACAGAAAATTCTGAAAGAAAGAATGTTGCATATAAAAAACTGCAACAAATGATAGATTTAGTTCATAGTAACGATTGTTATAGAAAATATATACTAACTTACTTTGGAGAAACAGTTGAACAAGATTGCGGAAAGTGCAGTAACTGTAATTTAGAGGGAGAAATTATAGATAGAACTTTAGATGCTCAAAAAGTATTATCCTGTGTGTATAGAATGAAAAGAAACTTTGGTACAGGTATGATTGTAGATGTACTTAGAGGTTCAAAGGGTAAAAAGATTATGGATTTAGAATTTAATAAATTATCTACTTATGGCATAATGAAAAATTACTCCAAGGATGAACTTCGAGATTTTATTAATACATTAATTTCGCATGGTTACATAAATTTAGAAGAAGGAACTTTTCCTTTGGTAAAACTTAATGAACGTTCTATAAGCGTTTTAAAAGGTCAAGAAGTTGTAAAGTTCAAGCAAGTTGTATCAACTAAAAACTTTGATATTAGCAATGAGCTTTATGAAGAACTTAGAGATTTAAGAAGACAACTTGCAAAAGAATCAGGGGTACCGCCTTACATGGTATTTGGAGATGGAACACTAAAGGAAATGAGTACTAAGTATCCTATAAATAAGGAACAGATGATGCTAGTCTCAGGAGTAGGAGAAGTAAAGTATGCAAAGTATGGAGAAACATTTGCAGACCTAATTTCAAAATATGTGGTGGATCATAATATTAATATAAATTCTGAAGCACAAAAACAAGAAGTAAAAGATAATAGTGAAAAAGTAGAAGATGAATTCAATGTATTAACAGATAAAGTATTATTTAAAAGTTTGGTTGAATTGAGAGTAAAGTTTGCCAAGAAAGAAAGAGTTTTTCCTCAATCTATTTTAGCAAAAAATACATTGAAAGAAATTAGTGGACGTTACCCTATAAACACAGAGCAATTAGGGGATATAGCAGGTATTGGACCAATTAAAATACAAAAGTATGGCAAAGAAATACTAGAAGAGGTTAATAAGTATATCTTAGAGAATAATATAAATGTAGATTGGAAAGAAAAGAAAAAAAGAAAATTAATCATAGATGGGGATGCAAGGAAGGATAAAGAAAAAGTTATTGATATGATAAATGAAGGTAAAACTTTAGATGAAGTCTATGAAGAAACTGAAGTTTCAATATCTACAATATTAGGATATATGACTGAAGATTTAATTGATGGTAAAGAAATCTTGGTTAACTTTAATATTAAAGATTTTTATACAGAGGAAGAAGAAAGGCTAATTATAAATGTATGTGAAAACTTAGGTTATGATAAAGTTGGAGCAGTTAAAAAAGAGTTACCAGACTATGTTAAATATGAGAGTATTAGAGCGGTAATATTAAATAAATATATTAAAAGTTTATCCTAAGAGTAGAATTTTGGTGTATAATATAACAAATAATAATTATTAAAGAAAAATATTTATTGAAACAGGAGGCTTAGAATGGCTAAATTAATATCATGGAATGTTAACGGACTTAGAGCATGTGTCACAAAAGGATTTTTAGATTATTTTAAGGCAGTAGATGCAGATATATTTTGTATACAAGAAAGCAAATTGCAAAATGGACAAATAGATTTAGAATTAGATGGTTATTATCAATACTGGAACTATGCAGAGAAAAAAGGTTACTCTGGTACAGCTATATTTACAAAAGTTAAACCAATTTCAGAAAGTTATGGCATAGGAATAGAGGAACATGATAAGGAAGGCAGGGTAATAACCTTAGAGTTTGAAGAATTCTATATGGTTACTGTATATACGCCTAATTCAAAACAAAACTTAGAGAGATTAGATTATAGAATGGAATGGGAAGATGCATTTAGATCATATCTGAAAAATTTAGACAGTAAAAAGCCTGTTATAGTTTGTGGAGATTTAAATGTTGCCCACCAAGAGATAGATCTTAAGAATCCTAAGAATAATAGAAAAAATGCAGGTTTTACAGATGAAGAAAGAGAAAAGTTTTCAGTGCTACTTGATAATGGTTTCATAGATACATATAGATATCTTCACCCAGATACAGAAGGTATATATTCTTGGTGGAGCTATAGATTCAATGCTAGAGCAAATAACGCTGGTTGGAGAATTGATTATTTTTGTGTATCAGAAAGAATGAAGGATAAAATAGAGGCTGCTAATATTCATACAGAAGTTTTAGGATCAGATCATTGTCCTGTTGAATTAATTATCAAGTAGAAGAACCATTTAATTTGGATCTTATATTTATAATTTATTTTAGTATTCTTTTGATTATTGATACTTTAATAACTCTACACAAAAAATAAATTATATTTAATTATAGTTAAGAATTATCTGCAGAATGTTATAAAAAATGTGGTATACATCGAAAATGTATACCACATTTTTTATATAATTGAAAACAATAAGACAAATTAGATTGCCCAGTTTCCGTCTTTAAATACTTGGATTTCTTCGTTATTTTCAGTGTAACCAACAATATTTAAATCCTTTGTGCCTATCATAAAGTCAACATGAGTTAATGAATCATTTACTCCAAGTTTGCTTAATTCTTCTGTTGATAGGTTGTTTCCATTTTCAATGCAAGAAGGATAAGCTTTTCCTAAAGCTAAATGGCAAGATGCATTTTCATCAAATAAAGTATTGAAGAAGATAATTCCAGAGTTTGATATTGGAGAATCATATGGTACAAGTGCAACTTCACCAAGTCTTCTTGATCCTTCGTCTGTATCTAGAAGGTGTTTTAAGGTATCAGCACCTTTTTCAGCAGTAAAATCTACAACTACACCGTCCTTAAAAGTAAGACTGAAGTTATCGATAAGATTTCCACCATAGTTTAATGGAAGAGCACTGTATACAACACCGTCTATACCATCTTTGTCTGGAAGAGTAAATACTTCTTCAGTTGGCATATTAGCTATAAATGGAACTCCTCCTTGAGTATCTTCTGAGCCACCAGCCCATAAATGTCCTTTTGGAAGTTTTATCCATAAGTCTGTTCCTTTAGAATTAGTGTAATGTAATTTTGCAAATTTCTTTTCATTTAAGAAATCCATATTCTTTTTTAATGTATCAGTATGTTCTTTCCAAGCAGCTACTGGATCTTCTTTATCCACTCTTACTATTTTAAATATTGCATCCCATAAAAGTTCTACAGCTTTTTCAGGAGTTTCATCTTTAAATACTTTTGTTGCCCAAGCTTCAGTAGGAATTGAAACTATTGACCATGCATTTTGGTTTGACATTAATTTTTCACTAAATGCTCTTAATGCAGTGCTACGGGATTTATTATCCTTAGCTATTCTTTCTGGATTTACTCCTTTAAGATTTTCTGGATTAGAAGCGCTAATACTTATAAATGCAGCTCCTTTGTTAGCAAAGTACATTTGTCTATCTACTAACCATTGAGGAACTTCCTCAAATACTTCTTCAGCTGCATTTAGGTAAGTAAGTCTACCTATTTTTTCATCGGACCAGTTAATTATTACTTCTTTAGCACCAGTTTCATAAGCAACCTCTGCAACCTTTCTAGCAAATTCAGCACAGTCTACTGGAGAGTTCACTACTAATAATTGATCTTTTTGAAGATTTACACCTGTCTTTACTGCTAAGTTTGCATATTTTTCTAATAATTTTTCCATAACTTAAATGTGCCCCCTTAAATATAATTATATGATTACATTCTCTCATAATTTGGGTTCTTTGTCCAATAACGTTGAAAATTTTGGCGTTTTACAATTGCATATAAGATTTTTATAAGGAAAGAATAATTAAAGTGTATTAAAGTTCTAGATTAAGCAATAATATCAAAGTTATGATACTATAAAAAAATAATGAGAAAGTACTTGTAACACATGTTATAATATATTTATCTGTAATTTAAATAAGTTTAGAATTAATTCTCTTAAATAGTATTTAAGGGATGTAGATTAGATTGAAAATTAATTAAGTTTATTATAGAACAGAAATAAGTACAATATACATTTTGGAGGAGAATAAATGGAGAAAGTATTAATATTAGATGGAAATAGTTTGGCCAATAGAGCTTTTTATGCCATTCCAGATCTTACGACTGTAGATGGTAGACATACTAATGCTTTATATGGTTTTGCCAATATGCTATTTAAGATGAAGGAAGATATTAATCCTACATATATATTTGCGACCTTTGATAAAAAGGCTCCTACTTTTAGGCATCTAGAATATAAGGACTATAAGGCAGGAAGAAAGCAAATGCCATCAGAATTAAGTGAACAATTTCCAAGGATAAAAGAGATGCTTTCACTTATGGATATAAAAATTTGTGAACTTGAAGGGTTTGAAGCAGACGATCTTATAGGAACCATTGCAAAAAAATCAGAAGCAGAAGGTTTGGAAGTATATATAGTTACAGGAGATAGGGATGCGCTTCAACTTGCAAGTAACAATATTAAAATAGTAATAACCAAAAAAGGAGTATCAGAAACTGCTATATATGATCAAAATAGAATGTTAGAAGAGATGGGAGTAACACCAACTCAGTTTATTGACGTGAAAGGTCTTATGGGAGATAAATCTGATAACATTCCAGGAGTTCCAGGGATAGGAGAAAAAACAGCTTATAAGTTAATTCAAACTTATGGCAGTGTTGAAGCTGTTTTAAGCAATATAGATGAAATAAGTGGTAATAAAATCAAAGAAAATTTAAGGGAATATAGCATGCAAGCAATCGATTCAAAGAGGCTAGCAACTATAATTACTGAAGTTCCTATGGAGTTTAATATAGAAGAAGGTTTAATGAATGATTGTAATAACAATGAGCTTAAAAAATTCTTCTTAGAATATCAAATGAAGTCACTTGTAAGCAAGTTGCCTGAAGAGGAAGTAGAGAAGCAAGAAAGAGATAATTCATATATATTAGTTGAAGAAATGGGAAGTCTTAAAAAGATGCTTGATTCAATTAATAATACTGTATTTATTTCATATGCGATTAGAGATAAGCAGAGATATTCTACTATAGAAATTGATGAGATGTATTTATCTTCAAATGAAAATACCTATATGGTTAAATTTGATGAATTAATAAATAATAATGCTTGCTTTAGCTTGATAAAACAATATTTTGAAAATGAAAAACTATCGAAAGTAGTTCATGATTGTAAAGATTTTATAACAGTATTAAGTAAATATGACATAGAATTTAATGGTATAATTTTTGATACCACAATAGGAGCATATTTAATTAATTCTGCCAAGTCAGATTATAATTTAATTAATCTTATTAATGACTATTTAGGAGAAGATTTAAAAGATACAGAAGAAAATTTAAGCATAATTGAAAATAAATTGATGAGTAAGCTGTATTTGATTTTAGATGAAAAGATTAAAGAAGCAAAGATGGAGGAGCTTTTATATAATGTAGAGTTGCCACTTTGCAAGGTACTTTCTTCTATGGAGTCTGTAGGAATTAAAATAAATAAAGAAAAATTAGATGAGTTGGAAGTTAACTTTAAAGTTGAGATAGACAGAACTCAGAAAGAAATATATGAATTATCAGAGGAAGAATTCAATATAAATTCACCAAAGCAATTAGGAAAGATTCTATTTGAAAAGTTAGATTTGCCTGTGGTAAAGAAGACAAAGACTGGTTATTCAACTAATGCAGAAGTGTTAGAAAAGTTACTTGATAAACATCCTATTATTCAAAAAATTATATATTTCAGACAAATTACTAAAATTTATTCAACTTATGTTGAAGGTTTGAAGCAAGTAATTGATGCAGATGGTTGCATTCATTCAAGTTTTAATCAGACAGTAACTACTACAGGAAGATTGTCTTCTACTGAACCTAATCTTCAGAATATCCCAATTAAATATGAGATGGGAAGAGAAATTAGAAAAGTTTTTATACCATTAGACAAAGATGATATAATTTTATCTGCAGACTATTCACAAATTGAACTTAGAGTACTAGCACATATGGCAGGAGACGAAAATATGATAGATGCGTTTAAGCATAACGTAGATATCCATACAAAAACCGCTTCAGAGGTATTTAAAACTCCTATTGAAGAGGTGACATCTCTTATGAGAAGCAGAGCAAAGGCTGTTAACTTTGGAATAGTTTATGGAATAAGTGATTTTAGTTTAGCTCAAGATTTAAATATTCCTAAAAAGGAAGCTAAAGAGTATATTGAGATTTATTTTGAGAGATATCCAAAAATAAAAGACTATCTTCAAAGTGTCATAACCCAAGCTAAGGAAAAAGCTTATGTATTAACTTTATTGAATAGGAGACGTTTCATTCCAGAGATTACATCTTCAAATAAGATAGTTAAAGCTCTAGGTGAAAGATTGGCCATGAATGCTCCAATTCAAGGCAGTGCGGCAGATATAATTAAGTTAGCAATGGTTAATGTTCATAATAAGCTTAAAGAAGGTAATTTTAAAAGTGAAGTATTATTACAAGTTCATGATGAACTTATATTAAATGTGAAAAAGAATGAACTTGAAGATATAAAGAAAATTGTAAAACAAGAAATGGAAGGTGCTGTAGAACTTGATGTACCTTTAGAAGTAGATATAAACCTTGGTAGTACTTGGTATGAGGCGAAGTAGTATTATTAAATAATGAAATTTTCATTAGGAGGAAATAAGGTAATGATAAAAATAGGGTTAACTGGAGGCATTGGGACAGGTAAAAGCACTGTCTCAATGATGCTTAAGGATGCTAATTTTAAAATTATTGATGCAGATACAATTGCAAAGGATGTTCTAAAAAAATATCCTCAAATTTTAAATGAAGTTAGAGTTAAATTTGGCACTGGCTTTTTTGATTGGAGGGGAGAATTTAGAAGAAGAGAATTTGGAAATCATATCTTTAGATTTCCAAAGGAAAGAATAAAATATGAAGAATTAGTAATGCCATATATATTAAAAGAAATAAATTCTGAATTTGATAAATATAATAAATCAGGAGAAAAATTAGTAATACTTGATGCCCCTACTCTAATAGAAAATAACTTTCATGAAAACATGGATTTTATAGTATTAGTTTGGGTAGATATAAATACACAAATTGGTAGAGTGAAAGAGAGAGATAAGCTACCTAATAATGATATTATTAATAGAATTAATGCTCAAATGTCTTTAGAACAGAAGAAAGATTTTGCGGACTTTTTAATAAATAACTCTGGATCTCTTGTTGATACCAAAATTGAGGTTGAAAAACTAATAGAGTATTTTAATTTATTAACCAAAAAATAAAGTTTAAGGAGTAAATATGAAAAACAAGAGCAAAGGTAGAATAAAATTAATAATAGCAGCGACATTGATAAGTTGTATCTTAATTATTATATCTTTATATGTGAAATTTTATCCGCTTAAATATTATGATTTAGTAAAAAAATATGCGAAACAATACAACTTAGAGCCTTTGCGTGTAATGGCAGTTATTAAGGCAGAAAGTAATTTTAATAGAGAAGCAAAGTCAAATAAAAATGCTTATGGATTAATGCAGATAACAGAATCTACTGCAAAATGGGCGAAGGATGAAATGCAAATAGATTACAAAGGTGCAAGTGATTTAAATAATGAAGAGTATAATATAAAGATGGGGTGTTGGTATTTAAGCTACCTAAAAAAAGAATTTGGTGATTGGGATTTAATTATAGCATCATATAATGGTGGGCCAGGTAATGTTAAGAAATGGTTGGACAATGATTCATACTCAAAAAGCGGCAATAAATTAGATAATATTCCTTTTTTAGAAACTGATAAATATGTAAAAAAAGTTAATACAAATTATAAGATATATAAACTACTTTATAAAGAGTAGCATTATATTAAAATTTATTAAGGGGTATTGGTATGAAAAGTGAATTTATATTTGCTGATAAAGAAAAGAAAATAATACATGCATACAAGTGGACTTTGGAGAATAATATGAAACCTAAAGCAATAGTGCAGATTGCTCATGGTATGGCAGAAACAATGGCAAGATATGACTATTTTGCACAAAAGTTAAATGAAGCCGGTTATTGTGTTTATGGAAATGACCACAGAGGACACGGAAATACAGCAGCCAATAAAGAGGAATTAGGATTTTTATCAGATAAAGATGGATTTAATCTAATGGTAGATGATTTATACGAGTTGACACAAATTATTAAAAAAGAAAATAAGGGGATACCTGTTATTTTATTGGGGCATAGTATGGGATCTTTTCTTGTGCAAAGATATATACAGATTCATGGGGATGAATTAAAGGGAGTATTTTTATCAGGTTCTAATGGAATTCCTCCTATTGGAACGTCAATGGGTATTATTATAGCTAAAGTTCAAAGAATAATTAGAGGAAAAAACTATAAAAGTAGATTAATGGATAAACTTTTGTTTTCAAATTACAACAAGAGAATTGAAACTAATGTTACTGAATTTGATTGGTTAAGTACAGATGAGAAAGAAGTAGACAAGTATATTAAAGATCCATTATGCGGATTTATTTGTAGTACTTCTTTTTATTACGAGTTGCTAAAGGGAGTAAAGCATAATTTTAAAAGTGAACAGTTAAGTGCTATTCCAAAGGATTTGAAAATACACATTATGTCAGGTGAAGAGGATCCAGTGGGAAACTATGGAAAAGGCGTCATTCAATTATATACTATATACGATAATTTAGGAATAAAAAAGGTTACATATAAGTTGTATAAAGGTGGACGTCATGAAATCTTAAATGAAGTAAATAAAGATGAAGTGATTAAGGATATTTTGACTAAAATGCAAGAATTTTTATAGTTCTCAAAATGCTAAGTAATTCATACAATAATTTTGTAGAATACTATTTTGAGGTTAAAATATGGCTAGAAACTATAGCTATAGTGTTAATTTCAGCGAAAAAGCTGAGAGTTTGTTTAGGAACGGAGAGTTCCTTGGAGAGGGCCATAATGGAGTGGTGTTTTTATTGCCTAATAACCTTGCAATAAAAATTTTTAAGAATAAAGAAGTTTTAAAAGATGAAAGTTCCATTCTTCTTAAAACAAAAAAATCAAAATATTTCCCTAAGATTAAAGAAGTTGGGGATTTTTATATCATAAGAGAGTATGTAGAAGGTGAAAGATTAGATAAATACTTAAAGCATAATAAACTTACAAGAGAACTTGGAGAAAATTTATATGATTTAACTAGAGAATTTATAAGACTTGGGTTTAAAAGGCAAGACTTGAGATGCAAAGATATTTTTGTACAAAAAGATATGGGCTTGAAAATAATTGATCCCAAAAATAATTATCACAAAACAGTTAGGTATCCTAGACATTTAATGAAGGGACTTAGCAAGGCCGGTGTATTAGATGATTTTTTGTTAATTGTTAAAGAGAAAGACAAGAGAACTTATGAGTATTGGGAGATGAAAATAAGAAAATACTTATTATTTCATTTGAAATAGCTGATTTTGACTTGAAGAAAAAAGTTAATAGAATTAGTCTAATATATAAAGACTTTATTATGAACTGCTTCATATATAACAGACAGGGAGCAGTTCATTAAATAAGGTCTTTTATATTTATTCTTTACATTCAACGTTTGACATATACAGAGGAATAGTTATTTTAAAAAGACAACCTTCATCACTTCCAGAGATAAGTTCAATAGTTCCGTTATGTTTCGAAATTATACTTTGAGTTATAGATAATCCTAAGCCAGTACCCCCGCTTTCAGAGTTACGAGATTCATCCACTCGTACAAAGGGGTCGAAGATCGTATCAATTTTTTCTTTTGGAATTCCAATTCCATTATCACTAATTAATAAATATAGATTATTATCATCAGTCTCTATATCTATAGAAAATTTAGTGGAGGCTGGATTGTATTTTAATGAGTTTAGAATTAAATTGCTAAGAGCTCTATCTAAATGCTTTGAATCCATTAAAATTAATATTTTTTCTTCTGGAATCTCGAAATCATAATCAAAGTTTTTTTCTTCAAAGAGTGGGATATATGAAGCTATCAGTTCTCTAGTAAATTCGCAAATATCACCAGGCTGCAAGTCTAAATGAAAATCCACACTGTCAAACTTAGAAAATTCAAATAAATTTTGAATAAGATTATTGGCACGAACACTGTTTCTTTGAATTATATCTAAGTATTTGTTCATTTCATCTTGAGAAATCTCAGGAGTGTTCACTAAATAATCTGCGTAACCCATTATATTGGATAGCGGGTTTTTTAGATCATGAGATACATCAAGGATTAATTTTTTCCTAGATAATTCAGATTTTTCTTTTAAATATTGTTCCTCTGAAATCCGGCTAGCCATTAAGTTAAGGGTATCGCCTAAGTCTTGAAATTCATTAGTAGTTTTTAGAACAATTCTGGCTGAATAATCACCAGCTGCAAAGGTTTCAGCTCCATCAATTAAAATATTTAATGGTTTAATAAAAAATCTAGAAGTTATCTTAGAATAGATAACGAATAATATAAAAAATAGTAAGGAACAAATACTTATTGATATTATTGCAAACTCTACTCCAGTTATTTTTCTATCTTTAGTAGTAAAAAAGTCAGCAGTTTTTTGAGGGAAACCTACCATAAGTATATAGTTGCTTTTTTTATTATAGCCAACTTTAACTATATAATCATTATAGTTAAGGCTAAAATTATTTTTAGCGGTCTCAAGTTCAAAGTTATTTTTGTAAGCTAAAGTTAATAAAGTATCTGGATTATATGCCTTATAATTGAAATTTGTTTTATTATATTTTGTATGAAGTAAATTACCAAACTTATCGAAGACATAAATAAAACCATTTTTAGAAGTGACAGCATTAGATTTTATTTCTTTATAATTGTCTCTAAAAAATACGCTTGCAGTAACCTCATCTCCTGTAAGAATATCATAGTAGATAACAGCTACAGTGAAAACAGTAAAACCGGCAACTATTAATAAACTAAAAGCAATAAAGAAGGCAACGATATAATTTTTGAAAAGGAGATTAACAAGTTTTTTTCGCTTACATCTTCTTTCTTTATATCTTTTCAAATTTATAACCTATACCACGAATAGTTTTTAAATATTTCGGCTCTTTTGGATTATCTTCAATTTTATCTCTTATATGACTAATGTGAACCATGATTGTATTGTCATCTCCATAATATGCATCTTCCCAAACATTTTCGTAAAGCTGCTTTTTTGTATATACCTTGCCTACATTTTCTATTAGCAATTCTAATATTTTATATTCTTTTGCATTTAATTCTAATTTTGTATTGTTTTTAAATATTGAACAACTTTCTTTACTTAAAGTTATATCACCAACACAATAAGCTGGCTCATTTTCTTTGGAATTATATTTATAGTATCTTCTTAATTGCGCATCAACTCTAGCTAATAGCTCCATTGTACTAAATGGCTTAACCATGTAGTCATCAGCACCAAGACCGAGACCTAAAACTTTATCTACATCATCTCCACGTGCTGTTAAAAAGATTACTGGTATGGTACTGCTGGTTCTTATGTGCTTTAGAACTGACAGACCATCTGTTATTGGCATCATAACATCAAGTATAGCCAAATCTATTTGATTATTATCAAAAGCATCTATAGCTTTTTTTCCATTACAAGCTGTAAATACTTGAAAACCTTGCTTAAGTAAGTGTAATTCAATTAAATTAATAATATCTAGTTCATCTTCTGCAATTAAAATATTCATAATTAATCACCCCCTGATAGGATTATATCATATCAATAAAAATTATCATATATTTCAATTTATTTTCATATCTATCTATAAAGGTAGGTGATTGTATGAATAATGAAAAAAATAGAATTGGTGAATTAATAATTGATATTTTGATACCTTTAGCAGGTGGGTTAATTATTGGATTTCTTATTACAAACTCAGGGCAACAGTATGGGCAGTTAATAAAACCAAGTTTTGCTCCACCATCATGGATTTTTAGAGTGGTATGGCCAATATTATATATACTAATGGGTATATCCTACAATATATATAAACATAAAACAAAATCAGATAATTTAAAAGTTAACTTATTATATTATTTTCAACTAATAATTAATTTTGTATGGAGCTTTATTTTCTTTAGATTAAGATTATATGGAATTAGTTTTTTACTTGCAGTATTTTTAGCTATCTTAGTAGGAATATTATTTTATAAGTTTTTCAAGACAGATAAGGTATCTGGTTTGCTATTAGTACCGTATTTATTATGGTTGATTTATGCAAGTGTATTATCTTATTTTATTTGGATGTTAAATGAAATGTAATTTTTTAAGTTTTGTAGTATAATATATTATAGGTTAGTAAGCATTGGGGTTATCTTAAACCAAAAAAGTTTGAGATAACCTTATATTTGTTAAAAGCAGTGCTAAAATCCATTGAATGGAGTGAAAAAGTTGAAATTAATAATAGCAGAAAAACCATCTGTTGCTAAAAATATTGCAGATGCATTAAATATTAATTCTAGAAAAGATGGTTATTTTGAAGGGAAAGATTTTATAGTATCTTGGGCATTTGGTCATTTACTGCAACTTTTTGATGCAAAAGATTACGATGAAAATATGAAGAGTTGGAGAATGGATAGGTTCCCTTTTATTCCTTTAGAATTTAGATATAAGATTAAACAGGATGGAGCCAATAGAAATATCATTGATGCAGGAGCTAAAAAGCAAATTGGTATATTAAAATCATTGATAGATAGGGAGGAAGTAGATGGCATAATTTCTGCAACCGACTATGATAGAGAAGGTCAAGTAATAGCAGATGAGATCTTTCTATATCTTGAGGTGGAAAAGCCAATTTATAGATTACTATTAAATGAGTGGACAGCAGATGAAGTTAAGAAAGGAATGGCTAATTTAAAGCCTAATACAGAAATGCAGCCATTACAGGATGCAGGTATTAGTAGACAATGGACTGATTGGATTATAGGAATTAATCTTACTTCTGTTACTACATTAAAGTATAAATTGAGTGAATCAGATCAAATCTTGAATATAGGCAGGGTATTGTTACCTACATTAAAAATAATTTATGATAGGGATAAAGAAATAGAAAACTTTGAGGCTAGTACTTATTATAAATTGATTGGAACATTTAAAACTAAATCTTTAGAAGAATTTGAAGCTACATATTATGAGAATGATTCAGAAAAATTTGAATTGAAAGAGTATCTAGACAAAATTAGTGAAATATTAAAAGATAAAAATGCAGAAATTGTTGATAAGCAAACAGAAAAGAAAAAGGAATATCCTCCTTATCTTTTTAACTTATCTAACCTTCAAGGACACATAACTAGTAAGTATAAGGGCTGGACTTCTGACAAGGTTTTAAAGGTGGCACAATCCCTTTATGAAAAGAAGTTTATTACTTATCCTAGAACAGCTAGTATTGTTTTGGAAGAAAGTCTTGAAGATAGGACGAGAAAAGTACTAGAAACATTAAAAAAAGGATTGCCTTATGAAAATCAAATTAAGTTTATAAAGACAAAGAGAATATTTGATAACTCAAAGGTAGAGAGTCATAGTGCAATTGTTCCCACTTATATCAAACCTTCGAGTTTGAGTAAGGATGAAGAAATAGTATATTCAGCTATTAGGAATAGATTTATAATGCAGTTTATGCCAATTGCTGAGTTTGAAGAAACAAAAATTACATTAAAGGTGCATAACCAAGATATCAGTGGTATATTCATAGCTAAAGGTAGAGTGCAAATTGTAGAAGGATGGCGTGTAGTAGAAAAGATTGAAACTAAAGATACTATATTACCACAGGTTAATTGCAATGAGTTTGTAGATGTTACAGATAGTAAAGTAAATGCAGTAACTAAAAAGCCACCAAAGCTTCACACAGAAAAGACCTTATTAAGAGTTATGGAGACTTGTGGTAAAAGTGTTAACGATGAAGAGGATTCCGATGAAATGATGAATGCTATACTTAGCGGATATAGCATCGGCACTCCTGCTACAAGGGCAGAAACTATAAAGAAATTGAAAGATATAGGATATATTAAGCCTAAAGGGAAGAGTCTTACTACCACAGAGTTAGGAAAAACTATAGTTGAAATCTTTCCAGTTAGAGATTTACTTGATTTAGAGTATACAGGAAAATTGGAAAAAACCTTAGCAGATATAGAAAAAAAGAAATTTAACAAGAAAGATTTTCTGGATTTTATTTATGATTTTACAAATCGTTCTGTTGGGTTAATTAAATCAGATACGTCTATGTTGAGTAAGATAAAGGTTAAGCTTCCTGAAGGAGCAGAAGACCTTGGAAAGTGTCCTGAATGCGGCAATCCTGTGGTGGAAGGTGAAAAGAGTTTTGGATGCACTAATTGGAAAAATGGCTGCAAGTTCACCATTTGGAAAGATGATAAGTATATAGCTTCCTTTGGCAAAAAAGTATCGAAAGAAATGATAATTTTGCTGTTAAAAAATGGGAAGGTGGGGTTTAGAAATTTAAAAAGTAAGAAAGGAAACTCATTTTCAGCCTATTTTAAGTATAATAAGGATGAAAAATCCGGATATTATAAA
This sequence comes from Clostridium sp. TW13, assembly GCF_024345225.1. Classification (NCBI taxonomy): domain Bacteria; kingdom Bacillati; phylum Bacillota; class Clostridia; order Eubacteriales; family Clostridiaceae; genus Inconstantimicrobium; species Inconstantimicrobium mannanitabidum. Next base: position 2,123,543 of record NZ_BROD01000001.1, on the reverse strand, counting down.
TGGGAATTAGAATTTATATAAGGTATCTTAAAATAAAAAAGGAATCCCAAGAGATTGAGGATTCCTTTTTCAACGTTAAGTACTATAATAATATTAAGTGTATCACTTTGAAAAAAATAAGTAAAATGCAGGATAGTCAATGAAGTATATAAAGTAAACAGTTACATCAGTTTCTAATAATAAAATTTAAATAAAATGATTAAATAAAAAATTAATCTTCAATTTTAAAGTTAGGATCTATTTCAAAAATTCTATTCTTTATATCTTCAGCACTTATGGAAGTTAATAAACTCTTAGGACAATATAAAGCAGATTCAAGAGTTCTTAAAGCAGTCTCATCTTCTCCACGCATATGTTGAATAACTCCCATGTAATAGTGTGGCTCCACAAACTTTACTTTTTCCTTGATTTGAGAAGTGAATATATCTGCAGCTTTATCAATTTCACCTTGTCTGAAATATGTTTCTCCAAGATTAGTTGTAATAACTTTGGTTGAATTAGGAATCTTTGTTCCCTCTAAATTTATATTAAAAGCATTTTCAAGGTCACCTTTTTGAATAAGGAAAAATCCATAAAGTTCATAAGTAAAAGGTTCTTTATCAATTTTGTAGATATTTTCAGCAATTTTTAAAGCTGAATCTAAGTCATTAATATTCCAATAGACTAAGGCTTTATGCAATTCTATAAAATTTCTATCCTTTTGTTTCAAAGTGGTATTATTAGCTAAAATAGCATCGATTTTTTCTAAGAGGTTATCAGGTGAACCTTGTTTAAGTGTTAAAAAAACAAAACTGCTAATTGTTTTAGCATTACAAGTAGGAATTAATGATGCTTCCTCAATAAGTGTTAGAGCAGTTTTATAATCTTTACTTAAGTAGGCTCTGTTAGCTTTTCTAGATAATCTTACATATTTTCTTATATAGAATTTACAAATTATATATACACCTAAAATTAAAATAGAAATCAATGGTTGTTTAATAATTATAAAAAAAACAGCTGCTGCAATTATTAAAGCAAATAATAATATAGATTTATTTAATGATTTCATTTATCAAATCCCCCTAAAAATAATATAATACTTACTTTAATATTATACAGTTTCTACGGGGAGTTTCAAACTAATATTTGGTTTTAATTCTTTTTTCTATTAATTCAACAACCTTATACATTATATAGGCGATTAATGAAAGTATTACTATACTCATCATTACCATATCAAGTTGAGATATTTGTCCACCATACACAATTAGAAATCCTAGACCCTCTTTAGCTACTAAAAATTCACCTATAATTACGCCTACCCAAGAAAGTCCTACATTGATTTTTAGCGCAGACATTATTGTAGGGATAGATGCAGGGATAATTAGATTTATCAGCATTTGGAATTTGCTAGAACCAAAAGTCTGCATAAGTTTAACTTTTTCAGAATCTATTTCAGAGAAGCCAGCTAAAATGCTAATTATAGTGGTGATTATGGAAATGAGTAATGTAATTACTATAATTGCTGTTATACCATTTCCAACCCAAAATATTATTATAGGACCAAGTGCTATTTTAGGAAGAGCATTTAATACAACTAAATATGGTTCAGCAACTTTAGATGCAAAATTTGAGCACCAAAGTATTGTAGCAATTATTGCACCTAAAACAGTTCCTAGTAGAAATCCAACCACTGTTTCAAAGCAAGTAATACAAATATGACGAATCAAAGTACCTTCTACATAAAATTGTAATGCGGACTTTAGTATTCTAGAGGGACTTGATGTAAGAAAGGGATCTATCCACTTTTGGTCTGCTGCTATTTCCCACAAAACTACAAAGAATATTAAGATAAAAATTCTAGTTAAACATAATTTTATTTTGTAATTTCTTTGTTGTTTTAAAAATGTAAGATGTTCTTGTTCTTTAGTCATCATTTACATCAAGCTCCTTCCAAAGAATATTAAAGTATTCTCCAAACTTAGGATGATCCCTACGTTCCAAAGGAGAAAGATTTGTTGGAAAATCTATAGAAACTTCTTTCTTTATTGTTGATGGCCTTTTTGAAAGTATAACTATTTTAGATGATGTAGAAATAGCCTCAGATAAATCATGAGTAACCATTATTGCTGTCTTATTTTCGTGTTTAATTATGCTTGAAATTTCATCACATACCTTTAATCTGCTTTGATAATCTAAGGCAGAGAAAGGTTCATCTAACAATAATATTTCTGGACTTAAGGCAAGGGTTCTGATAAGTGCAGCTCTTTGACGCATGCCACCAGAGAGTTCACTTGGATGATGCTTTTTAAACGAAGATAGACCATAAATATTTAGCATATTTTCTAGCTCTTGTTTTTTGTCTTTTGATAGATTTTTTTTGATTTTAAGGCCTAAGCAGATATTTTCCCAAATTGTAAGCCACTCGAAAAGATTATCTTTCTGAAACATATATCCAAGAACATCCTTATGAAGAGATATATCTTCATTTTTATATAATATCTTGCCAGAAGAAGGTGATATTAGTGAGGCTATGATATTTAGTAAGGTAGACTTACCACAACCTGAAGGACCTATTATGCTTACAAAGTCCCCTTCATTTACAGCAAAATTAATATCTTTTAAAGCTTCTGTTATACCTTTTTGTGAATGATAATTCATTTTTATATCTTTAATGTCTAAATAATTCAAAAGAGCTCACCTCCTTAATTTTAAAATCAGGAGTGAACATTTATTATTAAAGTACAAACATTCACTCCAAATTAAAAGGAAACTTATTTAGTAACATCTTTTGTTACTTTATCAGCAAATTCATTGTTTACTATTGTTTTAAAATCAGGACGTTTTGGAAGTAAAGATTTGTTATAAGATTGCATAATATCCATTAGTCTATTATAGTCTTCTTCCTTAATACTTGGAGTCTCAGCAAAGGCTTTTATATCTCTATAATTTTTTGTGACATTTGTTAGTAAATCGATATCTGTACCAGGGAAAAAGCTTTTAATGGATGTTGCCACCTCTTTATCACTATGAGATTGAACCCAAAGTTGACCACGATGTATAGCTTTTGTAAAACTTTCAACTACTGATTTGTTTTTATCAATATAAGACTTAGTAGCAAAATAGCAAGTGTAAGGTAGTGAGCCAGCTTCAGCGCCTACTGAGGATACTATATAACCTGACTTTTCTTTTTCAAGCATTGAACCAGTTGGCTCGAATAATGTTACATAATCACCAAGACCTCCTTTAAAAGCACCACCAGTATTGGCAAAAGAGATATTTGTGATTAGTTTAATATCTTTTTTTACATCAATGCTATTTTTCTTTAGGACATATTCAAACGCCATTTCAGGAACCCCTCCAGGTCTTCCACCTATAATGCTCTTTCCACGAATGGAGTCCCAATTAAAATTCTTATCCTCAGATCTGCCCACTAAAAATGAACCATCTCTTTGAGTAAGTTGAGCAAAAACTACTGGGTAGTCTTCACGGCCTTGATTGTAAATATACATAACTTGTTCAGGACCACAAAATCCTATATCAGCATTTTTTGATAGAACCTGTTGCATAGTTTTATCAGCACCTTGACCAGTAGATAAGTCGATTTCTATGCCTTCATCTTTAAAGAATCCCTCATTCATTGCTACGTACATAGGAGCATAGAATACTGAACGTGTGACTTCATTTAAACGAACAGTAGTAGTTGATGAAGTTTTTTTATTTCCACAGCTAACTAAGGATGCAGCTAGAACAAATGCTAAAGATAAAGAAACAAGTAGTTTAGATTTTTTCTTCAATTAAGTGCATCTCCTGATAAATATTTATGTTGTATAATATGATAATTAATTGAAAAATGTTATGGACAATCAAGTGATTACAAAATTTATTAATAAAAGGTATATATTATGAAGAAAAACTTTAGATTATTAGGTAACAAAGTTTCAGATGAGTATATCAATAAAGTTACTAATAAGGTTATTAATAAAAATGTGTATAGTTAGATGTTGAAGGAAATGAAATAATGTTATTAATTTCTAAACTTTTAAACTGAATAAGTGATATTTATAATGTAATAAAATAAATAAATTACTAATTTTTACACTAAAGTAGTATTATACTTCTATTAGTGTAAGATAATATAAAAGTTAAGAGATTATAATAACATGAAAAAATGCAAATAAATATAAAAAAATGCTATTTATTTCCTCTAAGAAAAGGATTACAATCACAGTAAAGTTATCGATAACTTAATGTTGTTACTCATATTTATATGGTGGAGGGGAATTTATGAAAAAGAACAAGCTGATTAAAAAAATTGCCTTAGGGATGACTTTAGCAATGTGTGCTACAAGTCTTTTTGGATGTGGACAAACAGGTAGTAATAAGCCTACTGACAATTCACAAATAGAAAATAAAATTATAAGTATAAAGACAAAGCTAACCAACGCTAAAATTGACGGAGAAAAATTGGATGGAACAGGAAAGACTCTTACTACAATGGTATCCTTTACTCCACCACCAGCAACTCATGGTAACCCAGCAGTAAATGGTGGACCAGATTGGTCTATGGTTCCATTGATATATGATTATCTATGCGACTATAGTGCGCAGCCAGAAAAAACATTTAAACCATCATTATTAGATAGTTATAAATTTGAAAATAAGGTTCTAACTTTAAATTTAAAAAAGGATTTGAAGTGGAGTGATGGTAGTCCTTTAAATGCAGATGATATTATGAATGATATATTCGTAAATATGACTGTAAATAAAGTTGCATATTATGCAGAAAGTATAACAAAAAAAGATGATACAACAATAGAAATTAAATATGCCAAAGACTCAACTTTGATGTTAGATTATTTATTAAAGTTTGAAGTTAAATATTCAAAGAAAGAATATGGTAAGTGGGGATCTCAATTTCAAAAAGTATTTGAAACTATGAGAGAAAAAGATGATAAAGGTGGATATAAATTCACTAAGGATGGAGATAAGAAACAAAGTGAGATTAACAATGATATGTACAAATATTTACCTGACTTAACTAAAATATTATGTTCAGGACCATTCGTACCAGAAAAAGTTACATCTTCAGAAATTATCTTCAAGAAAAACCCTTACTATAGAATAAATGTTCCAATTGAGAAAGTAAGAGGAATTAGACCAACAAGTACAGAATCTACAGCAGTAGCAATTATGAACAAAGACTACACAATAGAAAATATGGGATTATCGCCAGATTTGGCTCAAAAAGTAGTTGAAAAAAATAGTGATACTATTAGACAAGTTGAAGCACCAGAATATAGTGAGCTTGGTTTCGCATTTAATGTTAATAAGGCTCCTACTAACAATTTAGCAGTAAGAAAAGCTATAGCATATATTATTGATAAGAAGCAAATAGCACCAGTATCCGAACCAGGTATGAGACTTGGAGATGAATATGCAGTAGGGTTACCTCCAACAGTAAGAGATAAGTACTTAGACAAAACTTACCTTAATACTTTAGAAAATTATACAATGGATAAGGACAAGGCAAAGAAATTACTTGAATCTGCTGGTTGGAAGAAACAAGGAAATAAGTGGGTTGATGCAAATGGTCAATCTCCAGAAATAAAGATTGCCGGAGTAGGAGAATATCCAGCTTATGTAATAATGGGTGAAGCAGCAGCAAATATGTTAAAAGATTTTGGATTAAATGCAACATTTACTCCTAAAGAAGCAGCAGCTTATAATGACTATTCAATGTCAGGAGATGCCCAAATGGTTATCAGTGGATTCGGAAGTCCTTCAAGTACTCAACATCCATTTGAAGCATATGACGGAATATGGTGGTATGGAAAGATGAATAATATTAAGTTCCCAACAAGTGGTGGACTAGTATTTAAAGATGAAAAGACAAACGAAGATTTTAAGTATAGTGAAAAAGAAACTGAATTATTTGATGCTGCTACAGCAGCAGAAATTACAGAAAAAACAAAGGCATTTGCAAAGTTCTTTAATGATAATATGTGGTATATTCCAGTAACAGAAAAATTCGTAATAACTAGAATTTACGATCCAAAGCTTTCATTAGCAGAGGCTCAAACAGGAAAAGAAATAAAAGATTTCTATTGGGGAGCAATGCTAAATGTTTCTATTGGAAAAATGATTAGAGGAGAAAAAATATATTTCGTTAAATAGATGAAATAGGTATTTATGCATATCCCAAAAGTAATTTTTAAAGTAAAAACTATTTTTGGGATAGCATAATTTAATAGGAGGGGGTACTTAATAATGAAAAAAATAATAACTTGCGTACTAACAATGCTAGCTTCATTATTATTAGTTTTCTTTGTAATACAAGCTATGCCAGGAAATCCAGTTAATGTATTGGCACAAGATTATATGAGAAGCACTCAAATGCCATATGATCAAGCTCTTAGTAAAGCCAAAATGGCGTTAAACTATGATCCAGATGAACCAGTAATTCAAAGATTTATTACTTATGTTAAAGGAATTGCAACAGGAAATTTAGGAAGTTCAATGTCATTTAAAGAACCTGTAACAAAAATAGTATTAGGTGCATTACCTTGGACATTACTTGTTTGTAGTATTTCATTATTATTATCTTTTGCAGTAGGAACTATTCTTGGTATTTATATTGCCTGGAAGAGAAGTAAAGTTTGGGATGGAATAATTACAGGATATCAAGCAATAATTGGATCAATTCCAGATTATATTGTAGCTTATTTATTAATAGTAATATTTTCAGTTGGATTAGGCTTGTTACCATCCAAAGGGGCATATGATTCTGCAGTGGAAGCAGGGTTTAATGCCACTTTTATAGGAAGTGTTTTAAAGCACGCAGCTTTACCTATATTAGCATATTTCATGACAACTCTAGCAGGTTGGATAATGGGAATGAGAGCAAACTGTTTATCAGTTTTAGGAGAAGACTATATAAATTATGCTAGGGCAAGAGGTCTATCAAATAGAAGAATAATATTTAATTATGTTGGAAGAAATGCAATGCTACCTATGGTAACTAGTGTAGCTATATCTTTTGGTATGATGTTTGGTGGATCACCATTAATTGAAAATTTATTTGTATACCCAGGAGTAGGATATTATCTATCTACTGCAATATCTAGAAGAGATTATCCTTTAATGCAAGGTATGTTCCTTATGATTATAGTAATGGTGTTATTGTCAAGTTTAATTGCTGAATTTTTATATGTAAAATTAAATCCAATGTTAAGGGAGAAATAAGATATGAATAATGCAGTAAATCTAAATAAAAATAAAACCACAATTACTAAAACAAATGAACAAGACGGCAAATTTTTGACAACAGTTAAAGAATTTTTCAATGTAATTTGGAATAATAAAATGTCTAGAGTTGGATTTCTTATTCTAGTATTTTTCCTTCTATTATCAATTTTTGGGCCTATGTTAGTTCCTGCACCAGAAAGTAATTATCTAAATAGATTGCTTGAACCATGTGCAGACCATTGGTTAGGGACAGATTATGCAGGAAGAGATATACTATGTCAATTTGTCCATGGATCAAGAGATGTACTTTTAGTAGCTTTCTATGCAGCCTGTTTTTCTATAGTATTTGCATGCGCTATAGGGATTTTTGCAGGATTAGCTGGTGGAAAAACTGATACTACTTTAATGCTTATCACTAATATTGTATTAACAATGCCAAGCTTTCCAGTAACAATGGTTCTTTCAATGGTTATAAATGTAAGTAATGATATTTTATTCGGTCTGGTTTTAAGTATATGGTCTTGGGCAGGATTAGCTAAAGCTATTAGGTCTCAAGTATTAGTATTAAAACATAAAGAGTTTATAGAAGTAAGTAAACTTATGGGAATTAGTTCTTTCAATATAATAACAAAGGATGTTATTCCTAACATAATATCTTTTATAGCAATAAATTTTATTGCCATAATGAAAGGCGCAATAATGACATCAGTTGGATTAATGGTTTTAGGTTTAGTTCCATTCCAAGGTAGTCATTGGGGGATGATGATACAAATGGCTATGTCTCAATCAGCAGTTTTATATGGTGGATTAGGACCAATAGTTTATTTTGTTACACCAATAATCGGAATATTATTATTCCAATTAGGATGCTATCTATTTGCTAATGGTTTAGATGAAGCATTAAATCCAAGACTACGTAAATAAGGAGTGAGAATAGTGAAACCATTAATTGAGATAAAGAACTTATCAATAGAATTTGAAGTTAAGGGTGGGAAGTTAAAAGCTTGTGATAATGTTTCTATTACAATAAACAGAGGAGAAATTCTTGGAGTAATAGGAGAAAGTGGTAGTGGAAAGTCTACCTTAGCTTCTGGTATTTTAGATTTGGTACAAGCTCCTGGAAAGATTAGTAATGGAGAGGTAATTTATTATACAGAAGATGATAAAAAAGTAAGTTTATTAGATCTTCCAAAAGAGGAATTGATGCAATATAGATGGAGTGAGATAGCAACAGTTTTTCAAGCAGCTCAAAATGCATTAAATCCTGTGCTTAAAATAAGAGAGCATTTTTTAGAAACAGTATATGCTCATTCTGATAAAGTAAAAGAAGATGAAATAATAAAAAAAGCAGAAGAAGTTTTAAAGTATGTTAGGTTAGATAAAAGTGTATTAGAATATTATCCACATCAGTTAAGTGGAGGAATGAAGCAAAGAGTATTAATTGCTTTAAGTCTTATCTTAGATCCTAAAATAATAATTCTTGATGAACCAACCACAGCTTTAGATGTAATAACTCAATGGTATATTATGGAGTTGTTAAAGGAAATTCATCAAAAGTTAGGAATTACTTTAGTATTTTTAACTCATGATATTTCAATTATTTCAGAAGTAGTTGATAGAATTGCAGTTATGTATGCCGGTGAAATTGTTGAATGTGGAGATGTTGCAAATGTATTTAATGAACCTTCACATCCATACACAAAAGGATTGCTAAATGCGATACCTACATTACATGATGATATTACTGAACGTAAGGCTATACCAGGAAACCCTCCTAATTTGTTGGAGAATTTCAAAAACTGCAAGTTTTCTGCTCGTTGCTACAGATTTTTAGGAAAAGAATGCTCTGGTGACAAAGAGAAAACTGAAAAATTATATGAAATAAGCAATAAGCAATGCACAAGGTGCTATGCTTATGCAGAAGAAGTAGAATGTACTAAGTAAAAAAGAAGGAAGGGATATAAGTGGGACTATTAAGTGTAGAAAATGCTAGTATTTCCTTTGAAAGTAGAGTGAATAAGAAGGAAAAAGTAGAAGTTTTATCAGATGTTAATTTAGATGTTAATAAAGGTGAAATTGTAGTAGTTGTAGGTGAAAGTGGATGTGGCAAAACTACTTTAGGGAAAATGATAGTTGGACTTCATAAGCCAACTAAGGGAAAAATAGTTTATAAGGGTAAGGATATAAGTAAATTAAAGGGAAAAGATTTTAAGGAGTATAGATTAGGTGTACAGATGGTACATCAAGATTCATTTGCTGCTTTAAACCCTAATAGGACAATATTCCAATCCTTATCTATGCCTTTATTACAACATAAAATTGCTAAGAATAAAAAAGAAGCAGAGGATATACTAAGGGAATCTTTTCAAGAAGTTGGATTAGTTCCACAAGAACAATTTTTATATAAATATCCTCATCAATTAAGTGGTGGACAGAGGCAGAGAGTGCTTTTAGCAAGAGCATTATCTGTAAAACCTGAGTTAATTGTTGCAGATGAACCAGTATCTATGGTTGATGTTTCATTAAGAATTTCTTTGATTGATTTAATGACAAAAATGAATAAGAAATTTGGAATATCTTTTGTATATATTACTCATGATTTAGCAACAGCAAGATATATTGCAAAGGATGGAAGGCTTGTAGTAATGTATCTTGGGAAAGTAATTGAATTAAACAATATTACTGATGCAATAGATCATCCTAAACATCCATACTTTCATGCATTGCTTGCAGCTGTACCTAAATCAATTAAATTTAGAAAAGACTATAGTTCAAAACAATTACCATTGAGAACATTGGATATGCCAAGCATAGTAAATCCTCCAACAGGCTGCAGGTTTCATACAAGATGTCCTTATTATACAGAGAAATGTGAGAAAGAAGCACCAAAATTATCTGAATACAAGGGAGGATATGTAGCATGTCATTATCCAGAGGAAGTAGAAGCACAAAGAGCACAAAGTCAAGAAATATTGAATTAACTTCAATTATTAGTTTTATTAAATTTATTCGTTGTATGGCGTTCGGTTTATTAGGTCTTGCTATTTTAGGAGTGGCCTTAATAAAAGATAATACTGAGGCACAAGTTATTTATGTAATGGTTATAGTTGTTAATTTAATAATGATAATAGGTGCAGGAATAGTTATAAGATTTTTAAGTATAAGAAATAACAAAGGAAGATAGATGTATGGTAAATGAAAATAATAAAATAGCTATTGAAAAATATTTATCTGAAATTGGATTCTACAGTATATTACTTGAATTTGATAATGTAAAAGAATATGCAGTATTTGTGGTTTATGTTAATGAAAAGTATTATGGAAAGATAGTTTTAAATGAAAAAGAAGATATAAGGATAAAGAAAACTCCGGCAATAAAGCTTGATGGAGGAGAAAATTGTATTGTTATTGAGAAAATTTATGGTTACGTTAATATAGAGTGTGCAAATTTACTTAAGGTGGATAGGCCTATTGATAAAAGTATAAGTTTTCAACTCTCTAATGTTAATTCTTCTAATGAATGTAAAGAATTAATGGGATTTTTCAAGAAGATTAAAGGAAAGGGTATACTTACAGGGCAACACTGCAATAAATCAACTGCTCCTGATGTGGAGTATGTTAAACGACTTACAGGAAAGATACCTGCAATAATTGGATTTGACCTACTTAGTTATTCTCTTCATGTAGGAACAAATGACAGTACATGGGAATGCATTGATGAAATTGCTAATAATAGAGGGAGTATTGAAGGTGCAATTGAATGGTCAAGGAAGGGTGCTATTATAACTTTTTGCTGGCATTGGTTCTCACCAATGTATGGAGAAGATAAGAGTTTCTATACAAGTAATACTAAATTTGATTTAAAAGAAGCATTGATCCAAGATAGTAAGGAATATATTGAAATGATTAAAGATTTAGATGCTATTGCGAAAAAGTTAAAAGTTTTAAGAGATAATAATATTCCTGTTTTGTGGAGACCATTGCATGAAGCCGATGGTAATTGGTTTTGGTGGGGAGCACAAGGACCTGAATCATATATTAGGTTGTACAGATTAATGTATGATAGATATGTAAATTATCATAATCTTAATAATTTAATATGGATATGGAATGCACCTGATAGGCAATACTATCCAGGAGATGATGTGGTTGATATTGCTAGCATAGATATATACACACCAAATGGAAATGATGGGCCGATGTCACTGGATTATCAAAGTGTAAATGAGATTCCTAGTAAAGGAAAACCTATAGCGTTAGCTGAGAACGGTACAGTTCCTAATCTTGATTTAATAGAGCAGAGTAAAACAAATTGGCTTTGGTTTATGACTTGGAATGGTTTTCTAGCTGATCAGAAATGGAATACTAAAGAAAAAATAATAGACGCATTTAACCATCCTTACGCAATTAATTTAGATAATTTGTTAGATATCAAGTGAATCTTAGTTGAACTTACACCCTCAAGGGGTACCTCGTCCAGGAGCGTGCAGCCGTTATCTCCAACTTAAGCAAATAAGTGAAAGTCAAAATCTATGATTTGGTTACTTGAACTTAGTTAACTAATGAATTAGTTAACTTCATTAAAATCAATTTAGTGTGAATCGGTTAAGCAGACATCTCAAATCTATGATTTGATGATGGTCGCTTACTCTGTGAGTACTCATCTGACTTTAGGAAGGGGAGTTTCATATAAAGTTGGAGTGTTACGGATGCTAGCTATCGGATAAAAAAATAAATAACTGATAAGAAAAGTCTGTAGTTATATTATTCAATATAATTTACAGACTTTTCTTATATAAGGTAGTCAAAGCAATGATATTAAATTGCACATTTATCAATTTTAGCTTCAATTTGTGTCATAGCTACAGGATTTAATATATCTTGGAGTTCAGTTTCAGTAAGAAATCCTCCTTCTAAAACTAAAGTAGTTACAGTTTTTCCTGTTTTTAAAGCAGTTTTTGCAATTTCTGCAGATTTCTTATATCCGATATATGGACAAAGAGCAGTAGCAGTGCCTACGCTTTGGTCTAATAATTCTTTACATCTTTCCTCATTAGCAGTAATGCCTGTAATGCAATTATCTACAAAAGTTCTTGTAGCATTTTCTAAAGTTTCTATAGATTCAAATAGATTGTAGAATAAAACTGGCTCGAAGGCATTTAATTCTAATTGCCCAGATTCAGCAGCCATAGTTATTGTAAAATCATTTCCGATTATATTAAAGGCAACTTGAGAAACCACTTCTGGTATTACAGGATTTATTTTTCCTGGCATAATTGAAGATCCGTTTTGTTTTGCTGGAAGGTTAATTTCAGCTAGCCCAGTTTTTGGACCACTTGATAATAGACGTAAGTCATTAGAAATCTTAGATAGATTAACAGCACAAGTTTTAAGAATTCCAGAAACACTAACAAAACTATCTAAGTTTTGAGTTGCATCTATAAGGTCATCAGCTTGAACTATTTTTTTGCCAGTCACAGTTTGGAGGTTAGCAGTGATATTACTTAGATACTCAGGTGTTGCATTAATTGAAGTACCTATAGCAGTAGCTCCTATATTTATTGTAAGCATTTCTTTTTGGGCTTTATTAAGACGATCTATATCACGTTTTACTACTGAAGCATAGGCATTAAAAGATTGTCCTAAACGTATTGGAACTGCATCTTGCAATTGAGTTCTTCCCATTTTAATTATATTATCAAACTCTGCAGATTTTACTACTAGAGCGTTGTATAGTCTTTGAAGTTGTGCAATAGCTCTTGGCAATAAAGTAAGGACTGAAAGTTTACCTGCTGTTGGAAAAACATCATTAGTTGATTGAGCCATATTTACATGGTCATTTGGATGAACAATAGTGTAGTCACCCTTATTGCCACCAAGCAACTCTATAGCACGATTTGCTATTACTTCATTAGCATTCATATTAGCTGAGGTACCAGCGCCACCTTGAATTGGATCTACTATAAATTGGTCATGAAGCTTTCCAGATATTATTTCATCACAAGCTGTTATAATTGCTTTAGCAATATTATCTGTTAAAAAACCTGCCTTATTATTTGTAATTGCTGCAGCTTTTTTTATTTCAGCAAGGCTAATTATTAGGGTAGGATTCATTCCTTTTCCAGTTATATAAAAATTATTGTGAGCACGTAAAGATTGCACACCATAATAAGCTTCTATTGGAACTTTAATACTTCCTATTGAATCAGATTCTATCCTTGTATTCATATAAAAATTCATCTCCGTTTTCAATTATTTTCTACATGATTGAGAATAGCATCCTTTAGAACTAAAGTAAATGATATAAGTCTAATTGCGAATAATAACTATAATATTATAAGTTTATCTTAACTAAATTAATAAATGAGAAGTTTGACTTAAATAAATTAATACCGAACAGAAGAGAAATAATTTAAAGAAAAAACAGAATATTTATATTATTTAGTAAAAAGCATAAAAAATTAATTTTATTAAGTGAAATGATAAAAAAGACTTGTACATTTGCTAAAACTGCCGTATTATATAAATATAGTGCAAAGGAGCACATCAATATGCAATATTGATGTGCTCCTTTTTTTAAAAGAATTTAAGCATCTGAAAGTAGATAGGTTTATATTCTAATTTATTTGGACGGGCTATTTATTTTCTGATGCCTTATTAAGAAATAATATATGTTTGGAGTAGTGCAGATATGGATAAGATTGATTTTAAAATCATTGAATTATTACAGGAGAATGCTAGATATCCACTTAAGCATTTAGCAGAGGAAGTATATTTATCAACACCAGCAGTATCAACTCGTATAGAAAAGTTAGAAAAATCAGGGGTAATCACTGGATATAATGCTAAAGTGGATCAATTAAAGCTTGGATATAATATTACAGCTTTTATTAATTTAGAGATGTCACCAAAGCAAAAACCAATATTTTATCCTTTTATAGCTGAATGTCCAAATGTAATTGAATGCAATTGTGTAACAGGAAAGTATTCAATGCTTATCAAGGTTGCATATGCTACAACATTAGAACTAGATGCATTTATTGGTCAATTACAGAAGTTTGGAAATACAGAAACTCAAATTGTATTTTCAACTCCAGTGGAGCATAGGGGATTGAAGGTTAAGGAAAAATAATATCATAGAAAAAAGACTTCAGAAAAATTTCTGAAGTCTTTTTTCATTAATAATGAAAATTATGTTTCTTTGGTAGTATTAGATCCTCTAAAGAAAGAAAAACTAATAATGAATATGGCAAGTACATTTATCAGTCCAAATATTGTACTTTTAGTATAATCTAAATTTTGTATAACATTAGTTTGATAAATTACGATACTTATTCCTGGAATAAGTATTAAAGCAGCATAAAACTTTCTTCTTTTAAAATTTGAGAAGATGAACATACCACACATTATAGCCACAAATATAGCAACAACGATAATTTTCATTAATAACACTCTCCAAAGCAAATATATTTAAATTATTTTAAAAGATACCTTTTTTCTTTGATCTTTTTCTGTTATTAGCTTTAATTAAGTTAATAATAAATAAAATTAAGAATATAACTACAGCAGCAACTACTAAACAAATAGCATAAAGACCAAGATTATCTTTAACTAAAGTTGATGTAGAAATTTGAGCAGATGCAGAGTAGTCTTTTGAATAAGCTCTTTGAGAAGCTCTAACTTTTACTAGTGATGAATTTTTAGCTAAATCCCAAGCATTTGTAGTTGAACCTATAACTTTAGTTTTTAACTCTTTATCGTTAACAGCATTTTTATAGTATTCAATATTTTCATTAAGAGTAATTGGAACATCTATAGTTTTTGTTGGACCAAAGAATCTCAATGGTTTATAGCTAACTTTTACAGTTTCAATTGTTTTTCCCTTTGGTAAAAATACAGATTTTTGTTGTTTATAACTCCAATCTATAATGCTATTCATATCCTTGAATACTTGAACACCAGTATCACGAGTAGATTTTAATACAACTCCAATTATCTTTCTTCCATCTCTATCATAAACTGAAGTTAGACATTTACCAGCCTGACTTGTTGTCCCTGTTTTTCCGCCTATGTTTCCATCTTTACCTAAAAGATTATTTAAATTTGTCATATCTATAGATTTACCATTACTTATAGAAACTTTAGCTTTTTCTGTTCCCATTACTTCCTTTATCCAATCATTATGGAAGGCAGCCTTAGTTAAAATTGATAAATCATAAGCAGTAGTATAGTGATCGTCATCATGAAGACCATTTGGTGTTACAAAGTGTGTATGACTTAAACCTAGGGCTTTTGCCTTATCATTCATCAACTTTGCAAAATCTGTAGTATTTCCAGCAATGCTATCAGCCATCATTGTTGCTGCATCATTTGCTGAGAATAAAAGTAATGATTTCATTACATCATCAGCAGTCATTGTTTCTCCAACCTTTATTGCTCCTGGGTAATTTGCACTAAAGGATTCAGCAGGTTGTGTTTTTGCATCCTCAGTATAAGGAATTGTATCACTTTTTTGTTTTTTCTCAGCAAATACCAATCCTGTAATTAATTTTGTAATTGATGCAGGATATCTTTTAGTGTCTATATCTTTTGCATAGATTATTTCTCCTGTTTCATAATCCACAGTTATTGCAGATTGACCTACTACACTTGGTTGAGTTTCACTAGCATGTGCTATTTTAGCAGTAGGAGCTAAAACAGTAATAAAACAAGCTATAGCTAATGTACTAATTATTCTTTTACGTCTCACTTTTTCATCTCTCCAATCATTGTCTTTAGCAATATTAAGTATAGCATTATTAAATATGCTATACAATATATAAATAATAATGTAACTATTTTGAAATAGTCTTTTAATTCTTAGTCGAATTTAATTTTCTTAGAATAGCTTCTTTTGCTTTTAGTTCAAAAGTATCATTTAAAGGTTCCAAGGAAAAATCACTGTATTTTTTGTGTAATGCGGCATTTATAAGTCTATCAGCTAATTCAGGGTTTTTGGATAACAGAGATCCATGGAAGTATGTGCCGTAAGTGTTTTTGTAAATGCAACCCTCGTAACCATCAGTTCCATTATTACCATACCCGTGAAGTACCTTGCCTAAAGGCTTTAAATCATTTATATAGGTTCTTCCTGAATGATTTTCAAAACCTACATAGGTTTCATTAAAATCTTCATTAATTATTGCTGTATTACCTATAAATCTGTCGCTGCATGCCTCAGTATAGATATTTAATATATCTAAACCATTTAGCTTTTCACCAGTAGAAGTCATATAGTATTTACCTAAGAGTTGGTAACCTCCACAGATTGCAAGAAATACTTTTCCTGATTCTATATAATCTTTGATGCTGTCTCTTTTAGTATCAAAGATATCTTGAGATACAATGGATTGCTCATAATCTTGTCCCCCACCAAAGAAGGTGATATCATATAGATCTTTATCAAAATCATCTTTAAGTGAAAGATTTGAAATATTTACAGTAATGCCTCTAAGTTCAGCTCTATGTTTAAGTATTAATATATTTCCTACGTCACCATAAACATTAAGCAGATCAGGATATAGATGACAAATATTAAGCTCCATAAAATCACTCCTTACCAAAGTTTTTTAATATAGCCCACACTATGTAAATATTTTCTGTAATTTATCATAGCAGTGTAGGTTGCCAATATATAAACTTTATTACCATTTGAAGAAGAAATCTTATCTGTAAGTGTTTTGTAGTCTTCTTCAATTATAAAATTATCTTTATCTAGATTAGCTACTTTTAATCTAACAGCCATATCATAAAGTCTTGTTCCACTGATAAATATATCCTTTACTGGAGTTTTAGATAGTTTTTCAAAGTTTACGTCCCAAATCCAAGAAACATCTCTACCATCAGCATAGTTATCATTAAGCATGAAACAACAATTGTAATCAGCTTCATTAAGACAAAGTAAATCAATAGCTTGATTGAATCCAGCAGGATTTTTTACTAATATAATTTTTATATCCTTATCTCCAATCTTGAATTCTTCCTGTCTACCAAAGCTAGAAGTTTGCTTTTCAAAAGACTTTTTGATACTTTCGTCAGAAACCTTAAGTTCTTTACCAATACTATAAGCACATAAGGCGTTATAGATGTTATAGATTCCTGATTGAGTTACAGTAAATTCAGTATCATTTAACATAACCTTTGAGTAGTCTGAGGTTACCTCTAAGATTGAAGTAACAGCATAATTAAGTGGTTCTCTCTTATAGCCACAATTTGGACAATAAAAATCACCAAGGTGATTATAAGTTATGAAATTATACTCATAGGGTGATTTGCAGAATTTACAGAATTTAGCGTCTGCATTGATATCAACCGTATTATTTTCGCTTATTGATTGGTTAAAACCGTAATAAACTTTGGGGTTAGGCAAGTCGAGCTTTCCTAATAAAGATTCATCACCATTTAAAACTAGGGTAGAACTTGGTACTTTAACTACACCTTCAAGAATTTTGTTTAGAGTAGTATAAACTTCTCCATATCTGTCAAGTTGATCTCTAAATAAATTTGTTATAGTAATAATTTCAGGTGTAATATATTCTGTAATAAATTTTAAATTAGCTTCATCTACTTCTAAAACTGCATATTTAGTCTTTCTATTATTAAACTTAAAGTTTTGAAGAAGGCAGGAAACTATACCAGGAAGCATATTTGCACCAGTATTATTAGTTATAGTATCAAGTCCATGTTCAGTAAGAAGATTATTTATCATAGAGGTAGTGGTAGTTTTACCATTGGTACCAGTTATTAAAACAACCTTATAATTTTTAGATATCTCTTTTAAAATTGTATTATCGAATTTTAAAGCTATCTTTCCAGGAAAATTACTTCCTCCCTTTAAAAGATGTTTAGAAATAAATAAGGTGAACTTTCCACAAATAATAGCCATAATAGATTTGAATTTTATTTTAAACACCACCTTAAATTAAAAGTTATATATTAATTTTATACAATAAATGAATACATTAATCAATTTTACTAGTAAATATCTATAAAAGTAAAGCTTTCTTTTATTTTTTTAGTAAATCCTTTAATCTTAGAGTTTACATTGTTTATGATTTGTTCTCTGTTATTTACATCGTTAATAAATAATTTTAGTCCTACTGAAATTGGTTTTTTTGAATCAAAAACTATATCAACTAATGGAGTATAGGAATTTTTGTTATCATATAGGTTATACAGTATTAGACTTTTTTTTCTTAATTCAAAACTTGCATTAGTATCTCCTGTAGTAATTAAGACTGTTACTCCTGATTTTACTAATAGGTCAATAAAGTCATTTTTCACCAAGTTCTTTGAGTCTAAAAATACTATAGTGGCAAAATTTAATCTTGTATATTCTTTTATAGAATTAACTGTTGACTCCATGGTTCCCACAGTTAAAGAATCCATATTTACATATATATAAGCAAGTTTATTTTTATCATTTATATTTTCTATGATATGAGTTTCATTACACTGTTTTATATTATTTAACGCATTTCCAGATGCTTTTAATGTATCTAAAGAACACATAAGTATATTAGGAGTTAAACTGTTTAGATTTTGATTTAAATATGTATTATTTATTCTATCATTATTGGATAGCATAGCTAACTTAACATCATAATCAGAAGCTTCAGGGAAAAATGTTACATTTTCATCCTTAGGAGTGTTAATCCAATAAGGAGCCACAGTAACTTCAGAAATATTTTTATCAGAAGCTCCGCTATAATAATTATCAGTAGCATATTTGTTTTTATAATTTATAAACATTAACGGGTTTAAATTATTAAATAATACTCCTAGTAAAAAGAAGGCTAAGAAAAAAATAATTAACGTAGATAGACGTGGTTTAAGTTTTTTAATTTTCATAAAATCACCTTTCAAAATAGACTAAACACAGTATAGCATATTGAATAACAAAATTAAACGTACTTATTAATGATGATAAAAGTGTGTGATCCATAGTTTAAATTGATTGTGTAATTTTTAAAGAACAACAATAATATGTAAATCTTAAGAAAGTGTTAATAAAAAATTAAATAGACAAAAAAAGTTAATCTATTATAATTAAATAAGAGACATTACAATTAAGGAGTGAAGAAATTTGGATTTTATATTGATATTTAAGGCAATTATTATTGCTATTGTAGAAGCACTTACAGAGTTTATACCTGTATCTTCAACTGGGCATGAAATTCTCGTAGGAAAGCTTATAGGGTTTTATGATACACCTTTTACCAAAATGTATATGGTAGTTATTCAATTAGCTGCAATTTTTGCAGTAGTAGTTTTATTTTGGCAGAAGATAAAGAATGCAGTGATAGAATTCTTTGCATATATTTTTTCAGGCGGAAAAAAAGGTGAAGAAGGATTTAAGTTTGGAATTAATGTTATTGTAGGAACAATTCCAGCTGTAATAGTTGGATTAGGGATACACAAAATAATTGAAGAAAAATTAATGAGCGTAAGTACAGTAGCTATTGGTTTTATTGTAGGTGGTATATTACTTATAGTTACAGAAAATATGTATAGAAAAAAGAGAAAGCATGCTAAAATGGCTACTGAAATTAATGATATAAGCTATGGTCAAGCATTGACTGTAGGAATATTTCAATGTTTGTCTTTATGGCCAGGTATGTCAAGGAGTGCATCTACTATTATAGGTGGATGGTTAGCAGGTATGAAAACATCTCTTGCTGCTGAATTTTCATTTTTCTTAGCAATTCCAGCAATGTGTGGAGCTACAATAATGTCAGTTAAAGATTTGGATTTTTCAATTATGAATTCAAGTAACTGGGTAGCTTTAGGTTTAGGTTGTGTAGTTTGTTTTATAGTTTCATACTTTGTAGTAGAAGCATTTATGAATTACTTAAAGAAGAAACCAATGAGAATATTTGCAGTTTACAGAGTTGTAGCAGGTATATTACTAGCAGTATTAATCTTTACTAAGGTAATACAATAGATAAAATAGTTGTTTTATTTAAGTTTTTTAAATAGAACAACTTTTTTTATAAAGCAGGATGGTAAAATTTACAATTAAAATTGTCTGGAATTATGAAAATTGTGAAAATTTTTAACATTCTTAAAAAGTTACTTTAATATAAAATATGAATATGATATATTTGAATAAAGAAGAAAACATTTACGTCTTCTAGAAAGTAACTAATGGTTAGGGGGAATATGAGATGGCAAAAGAAATTAAAAAAATTGCACTATTAACAGGAGGAGGAGATTGCTCAGGCTTGAATGCAGTAATACAAGCTGCAGTAAAAACAGCCATACTACAATATGGGTATGAAGTATATGGCTATAAGTTTGGATATAGAGGATTATATAATAATGATTTGATGCCACTTACATTGGAATCAGTATCAGGAATATTAGGAAGAGGAGGCACAATATTATATAGTTCAAATAAAGATAATTTATTTGATTATCAAGTTGAAGAAAATGGAAAGATGGTCAAAAAAGATGTTTCTAATGTGGGTGTAGAAAATCTAAAAAAAGAAGGAATTGATGCTTTAGTTGTAATTGGTGGAGATGGAACTTTAACATCAGCAAGAGATTTTTCAAGAAAAGGAGTAAATGTAATTGGTGTTCCTAAAACTATAGATAATGATTTAGCTTGCACAGATGTAACCTTTGGTTTCAATACAGCTATTGATGTGGCTACAGAAGCATTAGATAGATTACACACCACAGCAGAATCACATCATAGGGTAATGATTCTTGAAGTTATGGGCAGAAATGCTGGATGGATAGCTCTTGAATCAGGTATAGCAGGATCAGCAGATGTAATACTTATTCCTGAAATTCCTTACGACATAAATAAGGTTGTAGAAAAAATTAGAGCAAGAGAAGAAAGAGGAAAGTTATTTACAATAATAGTTGTAGCAGAAGGAGCAAAACCAAAAGATGGAGAGGTTGTAGTTCAAAAAATAGTTGAAGATAGTCCAGATCCAATAAGACTTGGTGGAATTGGTAACAAACTAGCTGCTGATTTGGAAAAACTAGTGAAAAATCATGAGATTAGAAATACAGTTCTTGGACATATCCAAAGAGGTGGTACTACTGGTACTTATGATAGAATATTATCAACCAGATACGGAGTTAAGGCAGTTGAATTAGTTGCTGAAGGAATGTTTGGTAATATGGTAGCATTAAAAGGTGATACTATAGGCTATGATAGTTTAGAAAACGTAATTGGAAAATTGAAAACTGTAAAACCAGATGATGAACTTGTTAATATAGCAAGAAGTATTGGTATATCATTTGGAGATTAAGATTATATTATAAGATAAATTTAAATAAGCTCCTTGAAATGTCTATTAATTTTTAGAAGTTTCAAGGAGTTTAAATTATAGGTTTTACAAAGATGGTTAAAAATAGAGTTTGATGTATCTTTTCAAGATAAAAGATTATTATGGGAAATTAAAAAAAAACTTCAAAATATTCTGACAATATGTTATACTTAGTATAGAGAATTTAACTTTATATAGAAAGCTGGAGGGTATTATGAAAGAGATAAAAAGATATTTACAAACAAGATTAGGATCTTATGGCTTTTACTTTGAAGATTTAAAAAGTGGGTATTCCTTTGGATATAATGAAAACGTCCCAATGACAGCTGCGGGATGTATGAAACTTCCTATAGCTGTGGCTCTGATAAAAGAAGAGGAGTTTGGCAATGTGAGTTTTTTAGATAAAATAAAAATAGAAGAAAATGATAAGGTTTACGGCACTGGCATTATTCATGAATTTAATGATAGAGAGTACACTATTTTTGAATTAATGGTAGCAATGCTGATTCAAAGTGATAATACTGCTGCAAATAAAATAATAGATATATTAGGATTTGATAGAATAAATTCTGTTATAAAAGAATTAAAACTTACAGAGACTGTTCTTAATAGAAAAACTAGCGATGAAAGAAATGTGAATAGTGAGGTTGAAAACATAACTTCAGCTAAAGATCTTTCTCTAATTTGGAAGACTCTATACAACAGAACATATTTAAATGAAAAAAATAGCCAAATGCTTATAGATATATTGACTAGACAACAAATTAAAAACAAATTAGCTTTATATATACCAGATGATTTGAAGTATGAAATTTCAAGTAAAACAGGAGATAAAAAAGGCATTGAGAATGATACAGAATTAATAAATCTTGATAAAGGTAATTTTGTATTTACTGTAATGTCACAAGATATACCTAATTCAGTTTATGGTACAGTGACATTGGCTAAGTGTGGGAAGATGATGTGGGATAATGTTATGAATAACTGGAATTAATTTAAGAATGTGATAACTCCTAGGTTTCTAGGGGTTATTATTTTTAATTAAATAGTAAATTAAAAAAAATTGATTAGGATGAAAGGAAAAATAGCTAAAGTTATCTAATATAAGTGTACAATGCTACTTCTGTTAACATTTTTATCGGTTATTATTTTGCCATACTGGTTAATATAATAGTGCCGGCAAGAAATAAATAAAAAATATTTCAAGAAATTAAAAAATAATTTTTTGAAGTAAAAAAAATTTTGAGGAGGTAATTCATTATGGCATCTAATAATAACAACAGAGTTTTAGTTCCAGAAGCAAAAGCAGGTTTAAACAGATTAAAGACTGAGGTTGCATCAGAAGTAGGAATATCAAACTATGACAGCGTAGACAAAGGAAACCTTTCTTCAAGACAAAACGGAAGCGTTGGCGGAGAAATGGTTAAGAGAATGATAGAAAGCTACGAAAAACAACTTTAATAAATAAATAATTAAATAATATAAATGCACTAGGTGTATACTTAGTGCATTTATAAATGTAAACATAATGTCCATCAAATGAATTTACCAAGCAATGTATTAAATAAAAAAGGTACTATTTAGATTAAGATATCAAATCTAATAGTATCTTTTTTTATGTACCTAATAAAATAACTTCTTTTATATTTATATATTTTAGTTTATAATTATTTAAAGAATAATTATTTGAAGGATAACCCTATGGAAGAGCTATTAAAACAAATATTATCTAAGATTGATACTATGGATAAAAAGCAACATATTATGCAAAATAGCATAGCTGAAATGCAAATTGATATAACTGGAATACAAAAAGATGTTTCTGAAGTGAAAGTTGAAATGAATTTAATGAAAGATGATATAAAAGAAATCAAATATAAAGTTGACACTATTTATGATCAAACTGCTGATCTTACAGCGTTTAGAACTGAAACAAAAGAAAAGTTGAATTCAGTAGTAACAGATATTAGATTTATACAACATAAACTTAGTGATACAGAAAAAGATATTTTTCAGGTTAAAGATTATCTTAAAATAGTTAAATAATTACTGATTTGAGCTATTCACCAAATTTTATTTGGTGTTTTTTTTATATTCAAAGTGGATATATATTTACAGTGGTGTAGCCTAATACAGTAGTTATATTTTCCATAAGTGTTATTGATGAAGTATTAAATCCAATGTTATAATTAGCTAAGTAAAAATAAGTTTATAGAAAAATGGAGGAAGATTAATTGATAATAGGAAGTTTTGATATAGAAACTGATATACTTAAGAAAATTGAAGATGGTAATGTCCTGCTTCACATTATGCATATGAATACTGCAGTAAATAAAAGTAATTATTCAGCAGCGTTAATAGAATGTCAAAGCGCTATAGATGTATGTATTAAGGAAGAAGATAAGGTGTATTGTCTTTATACTAAAGCCTTGATTTTATTTTATGCTAATAGAAATGATGAATGTTGTGATTTTATTATGGAAAATATGAAGAAATTTAAGAAGGTATTTAAATACTATAGCTTAGTGCTTTGTAGAATTTATAATATGTTGTGGCAATGTAATTATAGAAGAAAAAAATACCTACAATCATTGTTAGACCTTTGCAATATTACATATTTAAGTGGCGTTCTCCAAATAATATGTTTTGCAGTTCTTTTTGGTGCTATAGTGAAAAAAGTATCAATAGATTTATTTTTTATTAATGGTCAACTTGCTATGGCAGTGCTATTTGCAGTTGTATGGTTTTTTATAACAATAGTAGCGATGTTCTATTTTAATAAGTGTTATTTGATTCCTAAAAAAGAGATATAAACGAATTTAAAAACATGAAGGGAGAGCCACAACATCAAGTGAATTTTTAGTGGCAATTGAAACTATGATTCTTATAAAAAATGGTAGAGTGATTGATCCAAAAAACAAAAGAGATGAAGTTATAGATTTAATAATAAGTGAAGATTTAATTTACAAGATTGGAAAGTTCAGTGAAGATGAAACTTACGAGCAGATTATTGATACAAGGGGAAAAATAGTTGCACCAGGATTAATTGACGTTCATGTTCATTTTAGAGATCCTGGATTTACATATAAAGAAGATATTCAGACAGGTGCAGATTCAGCAGCTAGAGGTGGTTTTACCACTGTTGTTTGCATGGCTAATACAAAACCAGTAGTAGATAATGAAGATACCTTAAAATACATATTGGAAGAATCAAAAAAAACTAAAATTAATGTATTGCAGGTTGCAGCTATATCAAAAGAGTTTAAAGGAAAAGAATTAGTGGATATGGATTCTTTAAAAGCTTCAGGTGCTGTTGGGTTCAGTGATGATGGTATTCCATTAATGGATAGTAAAATTGTGTTTGAAGCAATGGCAAAGGCAAAAGAACTTAATGTGCCAATTAGTCTTCATGAAGAAGATTCGAGTCTGATAGGAAATTCAGGAATAAATGAAGGAAAAATATCAAAGCAACTTGGCATTATAGGAGCGCCTAATGTAGCAGAGGACGTAATGGTAGCTAGAGATTGCATGCTGGCATTAAATACAGGTGCAAAAGTTAATATTCAACATATTAGTTCGGGAAATTCAGTAGATATGGTAAGAATGGCTAAACAAATGGGAGCGAATGTTACAGCAGAAGCTTCACCACATCATTTTACGTTAACTGAAGAAGCTGTTTTGAAGCATGGAACACTTGCAAAGATGAATCCACCAATCAGAACACAAGATGATAAAAAGAAAATTATAGAGGGATTAAAGGATGATACTATTGAGATAATAGCCACAGATCATGCACCTCATAGCAATGAAGAAAAGGGAAGGGAATTATTAAAAGCACCTAGTGGGATAATAGGTCTAGAAACTTCTTTAGCCTTAGGGATAACTAGCTTGGTTAAACAAGGACATTTGCCAATGATAAAGTTACTTGAGAAGATGACAATAAATCCAGCAAAATTATACAATTTAGAAGTTGGAACTATTGAAGAAAATGCAAAGGCAGATTTAGTTATCTTTGATGCAGATGAGCAATGGATAGTTAAAGATTTTTCATCAAAAGCAACTAATTCACCTTTTATTGGAGAAACCTTATTTGGAAAGGTAAAATATACAATCTGTAATGGAAATATAATTTATAGAGATTTATAACTAAATATAGAAATTAATTTGACATTATACTTAATTGGTGATATTTTAGAAGGAGTAAATAAGTTCTTTTAAACTGATTCAGAGAAATCAGCAAGGAAGTTATATAATGCTGTATACATTAGGGTTATTATGTCTTCCTTTAAGCAGGAAGACTTTTTTTATATACAGTTTTTTTACTTAAGCTTATTTTACACTTTTAGATACCTTTAAGTTTAACTCAGAGAAGTTAAGAAGGAGTGATTATATTATGAAAAACAAACACTTAATAGATCCAATGGATTTTTCAGTTGAAGAATTAGCAGAGGTCTTTAAACTAGCACGTCAAATTATTGCAGATCCAAAAAAATTCTCTAAAGTATGTGATGGCAAAATTTTAGCTACACTATTTTATGAGCCTAGCACAAGAACAAGATTTAGCTTTGAAGCAGCTATGATGAGGTTAGGTGGCAAAGTCTTAGGTTTTTCTGAACCAAATTCAAGTTCAGCATCAAAAGGGGAAACTCTTGCAGATACAATAAAAATGGTATCAATTTATACAGATATAATAGCTATGAGACATCCAAAGGAGGGTGCAGCTAAAGTAGCTAGTAAATTTTCCACAGTGCCAATAATTAATGCAGGTGATGGAGGACATCAACATCCAACACAAACTCTTGCAGACTTACTTACAATTGAATGCTTGAAAGATGGTTTAGAGAATCATGTGGTAGGAATATGTGGAGATTTAAAATATGGAAGAACTGTTCATTCAATAATAAAGGCCATGTCTAGATATAATGGAACAAAATTTGTTCTTATATCACCTAAAGAATTAAAAATCCCAGACTACATAAAAGAAGAATTTATAGAAAAGAATAATATTGAATTTAAGCAGGTTGAAAAACTTGATGATGTTATTGAAGAACTAGATATACTTTATATGACAAGAGTCCAAAAAGAAAGATTCTTTAATGAAGAAGAATATTTGCGACTTAAGGATTGTTACATTTTGGATGCAGACAAAATGAAGCAAGCTAAAAAGGATATGATAGTTATGCACCCACTTCCAAGAGTAAATGAGATAGCCATGGAAGTAGATAATGATTCTAGAGCAGCATATTTTAAGCAAGCAGAGTATGGAATGTACGTAAGAATGGCTTTAATGTGTAAACTATTGGAGGTGCTATAGAATGTTAGAGATTACAAGTATAAAAAATGGATTTGTAATAGATCATATTGAAGCTGGAGTAGGTATAAAGATATTTAATTATTTGAAATTAGATAAATTAGGCTATAGAGTAGCATTAATTATGAATGCTGAGAGTAAATTACTTGGTACAAAAGATATAATCAAAATTGAAATAGAGGATTTTGATTATATAGATTACACCATTCTTGCTTTATTATCCCCAACTGTAACTATAGATGAGGTTAAGGCTGAAAAGATAGTTAGCAAGATAAAACCTGAATTACCAAGTAAGGTTGAAAATATAATAACTTGCAAAAATCCTAGATGTATAACAGGAGTAGAAAAGTACGTTCCACATTCTTTTATATTAATGGATAGAGAAAAAGGAACTTATAGATGTGAATATTGCGACGAGATAACAAGATTGTCAGAAATATAGTAAAAACAAAAATAAGGAGGCATGGGATTTATGAATTCAATCATGGATAAGTTGTACAATGCAGTAGAAGAAAAAGGTGTTGTATGTGTTGGACTTGATACAGCTTTTGAATATATACCACAGCATATTAGTGAAGGAAGATCTGTTGAAGATGCTATAGTGAAATTTAATAAGGATATTATAGATGCAACTATAGATGTAGCTGCTTGCTTTAAAGTGCAAATAGCTTATTATGAAGCTCTTGGAATGAAAGGAATGATGGCATACAAAAAAACTTTAGAATATTTAAGAGAAAAGGAAGCAATCATTATAGCTGATATTAAAAGAGGAGATATAGCTGCTACTGCTAAGATGTATGCAAAAGCTCATTTTGAAGGTGATTTTGAAGCAGATTTTATAACATTAAGCCCTTATATGGGTATGGATAGCGTAGAACCTTATCTTCCTTATATAACTACAGGAAAAAAGGGAATATTTAGTTTGGTTAGAACATCAAACAAAGGTGCGGAAGATATTGAATATCTTGATACAGCTTCAGGAGATAAGGTATACCATGTAGTTGGAGATAGATTAATGGACATGGGAAAGGAATATGTAGCTGATTGTGGATATCATCCTTTAGGAGGAGTTATAGGTTGTACTCATGTAGAAGAAGGAAAGGCTTTAAGAAAGAGATTTAGTAATATGTTCTTCTTGATTCCAGGATACGGAGCACAAGGTGGAAAAGCTGAGGATGTAGCAATGTATTTAAATAATGGTAATGGCGGAGTTGTAAATTCATCAAGAGGAATTTTATTAGCATATAAGAAAGATGGTAGAGAGAAAGAATATGCTTTATGTGCAAGAGAAGAAGCTATAAGAATGAGAGATGAAATAAGAAAAGCTGTAGCTGACTTAAAATAATGGAGGGTTCTATGAGTATAAATTACTGTGATGCAGAAATATTAGAGAATACAGAAGTTGTTAATGGAATATTTAAGCTTGTAATCAAAGAAGAAAATCAAATTAAACCAGGTCAGTTCTATATGCTAATGCCTAAGACTGCTCTTCTTGGAAGACCAATTTCTATATGTGAAAAGATAGAAGATACAATAGTATTCTATTATGCTGCTGTAGGTACAGGAACTAAGGAGTTTTCAAAGCTTACAGCAAATGATACTTTAAAAGTTTTTGGACCTTTAGGAAATGGATTTGATGTGGAGACAATAGCTAAGGAAAATAAAAAAATAGCTGTAGTAGCTGGTGGGATTGGAACTGCTCCAATGATACAAACTTCTAAGAAAATAAAAGAAATTAATGCTGCTTGTGAGATATATAGTTTCTTTGGATTTAGAGATGATGTATATCTTGAAGAGGAGATAAAAAAATATTCTAAGGAATATTTAGTAGCAACTAATACTGGAAGCCATGGACATAAGGGTTTTGTTACTGAGTTGTTTAACCCAAGTGACTATGATGTAGTTCTTTGTTGTGGACCAGAGGTTATGATGAAGAAAGTGGTTGAGATGTGCAAAGAAAGTAACACAAATGTATTAGTTTCAATGGAAAAGCATATGGCTTGCGGAGTAGGTGCTTGCCTTGTATGCACTTGTAAGACAAAGAATGGCAATAAGAGAACTTGCAAAGATGGTCCAGTGTTTAATGGATTAGAGGTTGAATTTTAGTTGAAATTGAGAGGAGAACCATTATGTTAAATGTTGATATAAATGGCGTTAGCTTTAAAAATCCAGTTATAGCTGCTTCAGGTACTTTTGGTTTTGGGGCTGAATATAGTGATTTTTACGATGTTGGTGTTTTAGGAGGAATATCTTCCAAAGGCTTAACAATAAATCCTAAGGAAGGAAATGAAGGAATCAGAGTTGTAGAAACAGCAATGGGAATGATGAATTCAGTGGGATTACAAAATCCAGGAGTAGAAAGATTCATAAAGGAAGAACTTCCTAAGATGAAAAGATTAAATACTAACATACTAGCCAATATTGGTGGAGCAACAATTGAAGACTATGAAAGAGCTGTGGAGCTTATTAATGATACTGATGTTGATATTATAGAACTTAATATATCTTGTCCTAATGTAAAATCAGGGGGAATGGCCTTTGGAATAAAATCTGAAGTTGCAAAGGATGTAGTTTCAAAAATAAAAGCAATATCCAAGAAACCTCTAATGGTTAAATTATCACCAAATGCGGAAGATATAGTAGAAATGGCATATGCCTGCGTTGAGGCAGGAGCAGATTCCTTATCACTTATCAATACATTAAAAGGTATGGCAATTGATATAAACAAGAGAAAGCCTGTATTTAATAATGTTTTTGCAGGATTATCAGGTCCAGCAGTGAAACCAATAGCTTTAAGAATGGTGTACGAAGTGTGCAAGGCTGTAAATGTGCCAGTAGTAGGACTTGGTGGTATTGCAACTGGTGAAGATGCCATAGAATTTATGATGGCAGGAGCAACTGCTATACAAATAGGGACAGTAAACTTCTCAGATCCATTAGCAGGACCTAGAATTATTAAAGAAATGGAACAATTTTTAAATAGAGAAGGTATTAAAGATATAAAAGAGATAATTGGAGCAGCGAGACTTTAGTAGATATAATTTGAGGAGGAATTTTTAATGGAAACATACAAAAAAGAGTTTATTGAATTTATGATAGAATGTGGAGTTTTAACTTTTGGAGATTTTGTAACAAAGAGTGGAAGAAAGACACCTTTCTTTGTAAACACAGGAAATTATCAAACTGGAAGTCAATTAAGTAAGCTTGGAGAATTTTATGCTCAAGCGATTAAAGAGAACTTCGGTGAAGATTATGGTATATTATTTGGACCAGCTTATAAGGGAATTCCATTATCAGTTACTACGTCTATAGCTCTTTCAAACAAATATAATATAGATGTTAAATATTGTTCAAATAGAAAAGAAGTTAAGGATCACGGAGATACAGGAATACTTCTTGGTAGTAAACTAAAGGATGGAGATAAGGTTTTAATAGTAGAAGATGTTACAACAGCAGGAACTTCTATATACGAAACAATGCCTATATTAAAATCTCAAGCTGATGTTGAAGTTAAAGGGCTTATAATATCTGTGGATCGTATGGAAAGAGGTCAAGGAGAAGCGTCTGCTCTAACAGAAATAAGAGAAAAATTTGGATTTAAAACTTGTGCAATAGTTACCATGGCTGAAGTGATAGATTACTTATATAACAAAGAGGTACATGGAAAAGTTATTATAAATGATGAAATAAAGGCTAGAATTGATGAGTACTATAAACAATATGGTGCAAAATAATTTTTTAAAAGAATTGTTTATTCAAATAATTTAAAAATATTGAATTGTATAAACTTAAGAATAATTTACAAGAAATATGAATTTCTATTGAAATAGTTGTAAATCAAAACATTAGTAATATAAAGAAATAAAAAATAAATAAAAACTGTTGAACATATTTACTTCATAAAGTATAATATTTTTATAAACGGATCATATGACTGACGGAAAGTGGAGTAACCACGTGAAGTATGATCTTGAAAGCCGACCGTCTGGGCACCATAATGCTCAGATGGTCGTTTTTTTATAGGATAACTTACAAATGAAAAGGGAATATTAAGAAGGACAGCATGGAAGTAAATCATTGATTCTTAACCCTAGATTCAAAAAGGTGATTATCTGAGTAAATTTAGGAGGTTTTGTATTATGTTTAAAGAATGGGAAGGTTTTAAAGAAGGAAGTTGGCAGGAAAGAATTGACGTAAGAAATTTTATACAAAAGAACTATAGTCTATATGAAGGCGATGATAGTTTTTTAGTTGGAACTACAGAAAAGACAGATAAAGTATGGTCTAAAGCTCGAGCACTAATCATAGAAGAAGTAAAAAAAGGAATAATAGATGTTGCAACAGATAGAGTATCTGGAATAGACAATTATGATGCAGGATATATTGACAAAGACAATGAAGTAATAGTTGGTCTACAAACAGATGCGCCGCTTAAGAGAATTGTAAATCCTTTTGGTGGTATGAGAATGGTACAAAGCTCATTAGAAGAGTATGGGTATAAGCTGGATGAAAATATTCAAAAGTATTTTTCACAATATAGAAAAACTCATAACCAAGGTGTTTTTGATGCCTATACAAAGGAAATAAGACTTGCTAGAAGTGCTGGATTATTAACTGGATTACCAGATGCTTATGGTAGAGGAAGAATAATAGGTGATTATAGAAGAATTGCTCTTTATGGGGTGGATTTCTTAATTGAAGAAAAGAAGAAGGACTTAGATGCACTTCAAGGAGATATGCTTGATGAGCTTATAAGAAAAAGAGAGGAAGTAAGTGAACAAATTAGAGCTTTAAGTGCAATAAAATCAATGGCTGCAAAATATGGATGTGATATATCACAACCTTCAAAAACTGCTAGAGAAGCTATACAAGCTCTATATTTTGGATATTTAGCAGGAATAAAAGAAAATAACGGAGCCGCTACATCTTTAGGTAGAACTTCTACTTTCTTAGATATCTACATTCAAAGGGATTTAGATTTAGGTTTAATAACAGAAGCTGAAGCACAAGAAATGGTGGATCAATTTATAATTAAGTTAAGATTAGTTAGACATTTAAGAACTCCAGAATATAATGAATTATTTGGTGGAGACCCAACTTGGGTAACTGAGTCAATAGGTGGCATGGGGATAAACGGAAAACCGCTTGTAACAAAGAATTCATTTAGATATTTGCACACTTTGATTAATTTAGGGACATCCCCTGAACCTAACTTAACAGTATTATGGTCACCAAGTTTACCAGAAAACTTTAAGAAATATTGTGCTGATATATCAATAAAAACAGATGCTATTCAATATGAAAGCGATGAAATAATGAGACCAATCTATGGTGATGACTATGCTATAGCTTGTTGTGTATCAGCAATGCAAGTAGGTAAACAAATGCAGTTCTTTGGTGCTAGATGCAACATTGCAAAATCACTTTTATATGCTATAAATGGTGGTGTGGATGAGAAGAAAGGTATTAAGGTTGTACCAGGAATTGAAAAGATTGATGATGAGATTCTTGAATTTAAGAAAGTTAAAGCTAACTATGATAAGGTGTTAGAATACGTAGCTAAATTATATGTTGATACAATGAATATAATTCACTGCATGCATGATAAATATGCATATGAAGCAGGACAAATGGCACTTCACGATACAGATGTAGAGAGATTAATGGCATTCGGTGTTGCAGGGCTTTCAGTAGCTATAGATTCATTATCAGCTATAAAATATGCGAAAGTTAAGCAAATAAGAAATGAGGAAGGTATAGCAGTAGATTTTGAAACTATAGGTGAGTTCCCTAAGTATGGTAATGATGATGACAGAGCAGATGATTTAGGTGTAGAGTTAGTTACTAAATTCTCATCTGAACTGAAGAAACATCCTCTATATAGAGATGCAAAACATACATTATCAGCTCTTACAATAACATCTAATGTTATGTATGGTAAGAAAACTGGTTCTACACCAGATGGAAGAAAGGCAGGAGAAGCTTTAGCTCCAGGAGCTAACCCAATGCATGGTAGAGATATAAATGGTGCCTTAGCATCACTTAATTCAGTTGCCAAAATACCTTATAACGGAATATGCCAAGATGGTGTTTCAAATACTTTTTCTATCGTTCCAGATGCTTTAGGAAAATCTGATGAACAAAAAGTAAATAATCTAGTTTCAATTTTAGATGGATATTTTGTTCAAGGAGCACATCACTTAAATGTTAATGTTTTAAATAGACAAACTTTAATTGATGCTATGGAAAATCCAGAGCAATATCCAACACTTACAATAAGAGTTTCTGGATATGCAGTTAACTTTAGCAGATTATCAAGAGAACAACAGCTAGAAGTTATAAGCAGAACTTTCCACGAATCAATTTAATAAATTATATTGAAGAATACCTCTAAGATTTTAGGGGTATTTCTTTTATTATATATAATTATAATGAACATATAAAAATAATAATGTATAATAAAAATATAACTTGATTTCAAACAAATGAGGTGATGAAATGTTAGGAAGAATACATTCTATTGAAACCATGGGGTTGTTAGATGGACCAGGGATTAGAGTAGTGATTTTTTTACAAGGATGTGGATTAAGATGTTTATATTGTCACAATCCAGATACTTGGGAGTTTAGTGAAGGAACTGAAATGAGTTCGGAAGAACTGATAAAGAAGATAGTAAGATATAAACCATATTTTGAAAGATCTAAAGGTGGTGTCACATTCTCTGGAGGGGAACCAATACTACAAAAGGAATTCTTAATTGATATTTTAAAAAAATGTAAAGAAAATAATATTCATACTTGTATAGATACTGCAGGATATGGAGATGGAGATTATGAGGAACTTTTAAAATATGTAGATTTAATTTTATTTGATATTAAGCATATATCAGAAGAGGGTTATACAAAGGTAACTCAAAGAAAAATGGATAAATCCTTAGAATTTTTAGAAAAGGCTCAAGAGATGGGTAAAGAATTTTGGATAAGGCATGTTGTTGTTCCAGGAGTAACAGATGGAGAAGAACATTTAGAAAATGTATTTAAGATGGTGGAACAAATTAATAATGTTAAAAAGTTCGAATTATTACCGTATCATGTGCTTGGAGTTAATAAGTATGAAAAATTGGGTATAGAATATAAGCTAAAAGGTGTAGAACCTATGAACAAAGAATATGTTAAAGAGAAGGAAAAAGAATTTAATAAGCGATTAGGTTTAATCTGATAAATCATAGATAGGTTTAAAATAAGACCTATCTATAGTTTTAATTTTGGTTATATTTATTGATTATTATAAGTATTAATTATATATAATAAAAAACCGGGGTGGAGAAACATAGTGAAGGATATATTAAGAAAAATCATTTTTATGTTTTTATGGATTTCAATAATCTTGTTTATTGGCACAGCAATACTTGAGAAAACTCAAGCAAGAAGTATAAATGGGACAAGACAAATAGAAATAAAAGTAGAAAACCAGCAGGTGGTAGTACCTAAGGCTTCACCAGTGGCTGAAGCAAATTATAAATTTTCTAGATTCTATAGAGTTATAAAGGTTGTTTTGATGTTCCTTATACCTATATCATTTATTTATTTTGGAATACCAAAAATAATTTTAAAATCTCAGAAATCATTAAAAGAGATATTAGTTCTTTTTGCGGTTTATTCAGTTTATGAATTTATAATGTATTTACCAGTAGGTATAATTGCTGGATTTTATAGAGGGAAGCTTTTTAAGTCTCTTAATTTAAATTTTAGTAGTTGGATCTTTTCTAATTTAGAAGATTTTCTACTCAATTTTATAATAAATGCAATAAGTTTTATGGTTATATATTTCGTTTATAAGAAATTTAAACATTATTATGTTATCTTGTTTTTACTGATGATACCTGTAAGTTTGTTTGGAGCTTATGTGCAACCTATTGTAATAGATCCATTATTCAATGATTTTAAGCCATTACAGAATGCAGAATTAAAAACTAAGATAGATGCAATCTGTGAAAAAGCTGGGCTTAAGAATGTTCAAATTTTACAAGTGGATAAGAGTAAAGAAACAAATTACTTGAATGCATATATGACTGGGGTGGGAAATAGTAGACGAGTTGTATTATGGGATACAACACTAAATTCTTTAAGTGAAGATGAGATATTGGCAGTAGTGGCTCATGAAGTAGGGCACTATAAATTAAATCATGTTCCAATAGGAATTGTATTACAAGTCTTTGAAAGTCTTATTATTCTTATTTTAGTTGATAGTATAGGTAAAAAAATATATAAGAAGAAAGTCAATGGAACAAATTACAAAGAAAATGCGTTTATTCCTATTATGCTATTAATCTATTTGACTATTGGTTTCATTACTACTCCAGTAGATAATTTAGTTAGCAGAAAGATGGAAATGGATGCTGATAGATTTGCTATTGAGTGCACTCATAATAACTTGGTAAATGGCAAGTTGCAAGCTAAACTAATGGAAACAAACTTGCAGGTACCTAAAGTAGATATTCTTACAAAGTTATGGGAGTATGATCATCCAACTACAGAAGAAAGAATTGAGATGGCTAATTCATATAAACCATGGGAGAATAATTCATATAGATTTGTAAAGTAATAAGAGTCCCTTCTTTAATTTAAGAAGGGACTCTTATTAAATTGTTTCTAATTAACTTTGTTTGCTAAAATATCCTGCTGGAATTAATCTCTTTTTGATTCCTTCAATTACTGCTAAATATGTGGCAGCAGTATCAAATCTTGCATCATGATAATCGCCACTTCCTTCAAAAAGTTTATCTGCAGTAGCGGCTATAGTGCCATCTGATATATTTAGGAACTTTACCAGCTCAGATAATTTTGGATTTTTAATTTCTCCATTTGGTCTAGGAATATTACAAATATTCTTATAATAACTCATCGTACAGAAAGTATTTTTAGGTACGAAATCTTCTCCCATAGGAGCAAGTTCATGTTTTAAAAATTTTATATCAAAAGATACATTATGACCTATGATAAAATCAGCACTTTTAAAATCTTCATAAAAATTTTCTACTAAATCATCAAAATACATTCCATCGCTTAATTCATATAACTTCTCTACAGAGAAGCCATGAACTTCTTCTGCGGAAGGCTCAACATAATCAACTGTAAAAAAATAATTTTTTCCTTGAGTTAATTGTGGCTTAACAGAGGTATCTACTGTTATATAACTTAATTGACATATGCTTCCCGGTTTTATGCCAGTTGTTTCTGTATCAAAAAATAAAAGTTTCATAAAATTTTGCCTCCAAATAAAACAGTTTCTAAAAACAATTATATATGTTTTGCCTATGAAATTACAACTTAGAAATTAAAAATATATACATAATAATTCTAAAGGAGTTGATAATAAAGAAGATAAGGAGTATAATGGTATTAATAAAAGTTATTAATTAATAATATTTATCCAATAGAACTTTTGTAAGATTGTATAGTAATATAGCTTAGGAGGTATATTTTTATGAAGATAGAAAAAGGAAATAAAATTTCAATCATAGGAGCAGGCTTTGTTGGTTCAACAACAGCATATGCTCTCTTATTAGAAGGAATAGCATCAGAAATAGTAATTGTGGACATAAACAAAGACAAGGCAGAAGCCGAAGCAATGGATTTATCTCATGGAGCTGCTTTTCTTAAACCTTGTAATGTAAAGGCAGGAGATTATGTTGATACAAAAGATTCAGATATAGTTATTATAACTGCAGGAGTAGGACAAAAACCTGGAGAGACAAGATTAGATATAATTAATAAGAACTTGGGTGTCTTCAAGCAGATTGTTCCAGAAGTAGTTAAGTATAATCCAGATGCAATTCTATTAGTAGTATCAAATCCGGTAGATGTATTAACCTATATAACTTACAAGTTATCTGGATTCCCAGCTGAAAGAGTCATAGGTTCAGGTACTGTTCTTGATACATCAAGATTTAAGTATGAGTTAGGAGAACATTTTGATATAGATCCAAGAAATATTCATAGTTATATTATAGGAGAACATGGCGATTCAGAAATAGCAGCATGGAGCTTAACAAGTATAGCAGGAATGAGTGCAGAAGAGTATTCAACTAAGGTGTGTGAACATTGTGGTCCATCCTTAGAGTTTAAGAAACAGATACCAGAGAAGGTAAAGAATGCAGCATATGAAATGATAAAGAAAAAGGGTTATACAAATTATGCAGTTGGGTTAGCAGTAAGAAGAATAGTGGATGCAATATTAAGAGATGAGGATGCTATATTAACAGTTTCATCATTGTTTACAGGGCAATATGGAATTGATAATATATATTTAGCAATTCCAACTATAGTTAATAGAGGTGGAGCTAAAAAAATATTAGAAGTAGATTTATGTGAGGAAGAGAAGGAAAAATTAAAGGCTTCTGGAGATCTATTAAAATCTCACCTAAATGAAGCAGGTATATAAAAGTAAGAAAAAAATTGATCATAAAAAAATGGCTACTGTGGGCACACAGTAGCCTTTGCTACTAAATATGGCATAATGCCATCGTAAATTAAGAGGGCAAAATAAAAATCCGTACAAGTATATTATACATAAGTTTGTTAAATAAACCAAGCTTTTTCTGATAAATATTTAAAAAAATCTTAATTTCAATTATAAAAACCATATTAAAGTTGGAGTATTCTTGATAAAGTATTATTATTTTACTTGTTTATAATACGATCTTTTTAGAATATTAAGTTTTCATGTTTTAAATAAAATATGATATAATATACTCTAATATCATAGGGAGGAATTATATATGATACAAGATTATTTATTAAAATTGATATTAAGTATTCCAGGAATTTTACTTGGGTTTGCTTTTCATGAATATGCTCATGCAAAGGTAGCAGATAAACTAGGAGATAAAACACCAAGATTTGAAGGAAGATTAACTTTAAATCCACTAGCACATATAGACATCATAGGATTTATAATGATAGTCTTGTTTGGGTTTGGATGGGCTAAGCCTGTTACAGTTAATAAAAGAGCATTTAAAAATTATTACAAGGATGATTTAAAAGTATCTGCAGCTGGACCTTTAGCAAACTTAGTATTAGCATTTATTTTAACTATAGTGCTTGCACTTTTTCAAAAATATGTACTTTTTATGCTTGGAACTCAGTTAGCACTTATAATTTATTCGATTATTTACAAAGGGATTTATATAAATATAGGATTATGTATATTTAATTTGTTACCACTACCAGGTTTAGATGGATTATCAATTCTACAAGATTATAGTCCAAAAACATATTATAAGTATGCAAACCAACTATATAGATATGAAATGCCAATTTTATTAATTGCAATTGCTATAGGAGGTAGAATATTATATTATCCTACTACAGCAATAGGTAACTTATTTAGTATTCTTGTTTTCTCAGTCATTAGGTAACATTAAACTATTGCTAAGTGCTCTTTAAATCATTTAGTAATAGTTTTTTTTGTTAATCAAATAAAATTTAAAATCAATTGACAAAGGATAGTTGACTATTATAATATTTAATTAACAATACTTGTAAAAAATAATTATTTATTAATTTACCAATATAAATAGTAATGCAGAAGTGACCGTCTCTAAATTATGTATTAGGAGACGGTGCTTTATTTTAAGAAGACATGTATTTGGAACAAGGAGGTAGGGATGAACTTTAAAAACCTTGCAGTAGAAAGACTATCTGAAATTCTAGATTTAGATAAAAATAGTTTGGAGAAGATGCTACAAATCCCTCCTAAACCTGAAATGGGCAATTTTGCTTTTCCATGCTTTCAGTTAACTCAAATTCATGAGAAAACTCCTAATTTAATAGCAGAAGAAATAAGTAATACAATAAATAAAGAGTGTTTTGAAAAGATAGAGAATGTAGGTCCATATATTAATTTTTATATAGATAAGAAAATATTTATTAAGGAAACTATACAAAATATATTATCTAAAGGTGATTTCTACGGGAGATCAGAGTGTAATAAAGGGAAAAATGTATGTATTCAAACCTCTTGCTCAAATATAATTAAATTATCTGGCATAGAAAGTTTATCTTTAACAGTTATAAGCAAATCATTATCTAGAATTTTTCAGAGTCAAGGTTATGATGTCATAACAAGTTGTTGTGATAAGAATTTAGAAAGTGTTATGTTTAGTGAGTATCAAGAAATATACAAATTAAATAATATGAAATTTGATATATATATTGAGGAATGTGCTTCTAATAAAATAGAGGAAGTTATTGAAATATTGATTCAAAATAAATTGCTAATCAAAAGTAATGGAGCAGAAGTTGTAGAATTGAAGAAATATAACATGCCGCCATTTATAGTTAAAAATGTAGATGGAACATACTCATCTTATATCAAATTATTAACCTGCATAATAAATCAAAAAAATATATATAGATTTGATAAAAGTATCCATATTGCAGAACTGGAACAGCGAAGTTACTATGAGCAAGTATTAAAAGTAATGGGTATCTTAGATAAGCAGTTGTCAAAGGAGTGCAAATATTTTGAACTTGGGTTGGTTAAGTTATTTAATCCTAGATGTTTTGCAGATGAAAATGGATATATAAACATAAGAAGCTTAGAGAAGGCATTAATACAAAAGGCTTTTAATATGATGAGCAAGCTTAATGTTTATGTTAGCAATAAAGAGGAAGCTAGTAGAATACTTGGTATTGGAGCAGTTAGTTTTTTTCTAATAAAGAACTGTAAAGAAAGGCAGTTTTATTTTGATTTAGAGCAGGTAATGTCTTTAGAAGGTGACACAGGAGCGTATGTGCTGTATACTTATTTTGTAGGAAACAGCATTTTGTGCAATAATGAACTAACTTTAGCAGAACCTGAATATTCAAAACTTTATAGTACAGAAGAATATGAGTTAATAAAACTTTTAGATGAATATATACAAAGCATTGATATGGCTATAAATAAATTAGCACCTAATATTATAGCTGAATATTGCATTCAGGTTTCAAAGGCTTTTAATAAGTTTGTTAATAATCATGAAATTGAGAATATAGATGATGAAGGACTGAAATGCGCAAGGCTTAATTTAGTTAGGGCAGCTTGCCAAGTAATAAAGAATTCTTTAGCATTAATAGGGGTGGATATAGTTGAAAAAATACGATAATTTAACAATAAGACAAAGCAATAAGAATCCACTTCCAGTATCAATTATTGGAAAGTATGGTTTGGATAAATGTATTTTTATTGATATTGAATGTACAGGTTTTAGTAAGGAGGAAGATGGAATATTTTGCATTTCTATAGGTAAATTATTTGATGATAGATATGAGGTCACTGTTTGCTTTAATCCTTATGATGAGGCGAATTTACTTAACGAAGTAGAACCTTTGCTACGTTGTGAAAATATATGTACATTTAATGGGATAGCTTTTGATGAGCCTTTTATCAATGCTAGACTAAAAAAATATAATATTGATGAAGTTAGTTACAAGAATCATTATGATTTTTATAGGATTTTGCAACCATATACAAAAGGATTGGGTAGTAAAGGATGTTCTTTAAAAAGCTTTGAAGAACTTGTTGGAATTTCAAGAATAGATGAAATAGATGGCAAGGAGTGTAGAGATAAATTCCTGTTATATCTTGAGCAACAAGATGAGACGTTAGTTAAAGCTATAATACAACATAATTTAGAAGATGTTCTAGAATTACCAAAGTTATTTTTAATTCTAAATAAAATTAAAAGCGAAAATATATTGCGTGATGATGCTCTTTCAATAAATGAGATACGATATATTTCTAGATTGATACAAAAAAGAAATATTATTATTGAAGATATTAAATTTAATTATTTATCTACAAAAGATAGTCGTAGGCTAATATATCAATTACGACAGAAAATCATAGATTATAATGAAATTGATAATATTTTAAAAGCAAATCATAAACAAGCAAAGATTTATGAATGATAAAACCTATGTAGAAAATATCTTCTACATAGGTTTTATTAGCATATGGATTTAATTGTTTTTTGAAGATTCATTATATATTAATGAAAAAACATGGAGCCTACAGTAAAAAATAAGAAAGAAACAATCCATGCTAGAAGTATTTGGTAAATAACAGAGAAAACAGTCATTGCAAATCCAAATTCTTTTTTCATTGTGCCTATAACTGAAATGCAAGGAGAATATAGAAGTACAAAAACTAAGAAAGCATAAGCTGACACTTGAGTAAAGTGTAAAGGAATTATAGTAAGTAGGTTATTTCCGTATATTACTGATAATGTAGATACAACTGTTTCCTTGGCCATTATTCCTGTTAAAAGAGAAACGGAGGCTTCCCAGGTACCAAACCCTAGTGGTTTAAAAAATGGTGCAATAGAGTTTCCGATGGAATATAGAAAGCTTTGATTTATATTTGCAACTTGTCCAGAAGCGTTGAAGGCTTGTAAAAACCATATTATTACACTCATTGCAAAAATAGTGGTTCCGGCTTTTGAAAGAAAACTTTTAGTTTTTTCTGATAATTGATTAAGTATATTTTGAGAATTTGGCATTTTTAGTTTAGGTAATTCAATAATAAATGGATGTTCGTCCTTTTTAAATAAACTATTTTTGAAAATTAGTGCCATAATAAATGCAATTAGAATTCCCAATCCATATAAGGAGGCTATGAGTAACCCCTGATTTTTGGGAAAAAGTGCTAATGCAAATACCATATAAATAGAAAGTTTAGCGTTACATGACATTAACGGAATCAATAAAGCAGCAAGTCTTCTATCTTTTTCACTTTCTAAAGTTCTTGCAGACATTATGGCAGGAACAGAACATCCAAATCCTAAAATCATAGGAATGAAAGCTTTTCCTGATAGACCTATTTTTCTCATAATCTTGTCCATTAGAAATGCAACTCTAGCCATATAGCCACTATCTTCTAAAATAGTAATACAGAAAAATAAAGCTAAAATTACAGGGAGTAAAGTAAGTATCCCACCTACACCGCCTACAATGCCATTTACTATAAGAGAGCTTATCCATGGAGAAGCACCTGATAACAGATTATTTAAATAAGGCATAAAACATGAATTTAATAATATGCCTAAAATCTTAGATAAAGGTGCACCAACCCATGAAAAGGTAAATTTGAATATAAATAATAGTATAAGTAAAAACATGGGGTAAG
The DNA here is from genome assembly GCF_024345225.1 of Clostridium sp. TW13. Taxonomy (NCBI): domain Bacteria; kingdom Bacillati; phylum Bacillota; class Clostridia; order Eubacteriales; family Clostridiaceae; genus Inconstantimicrobium; species Inconstantimicrobium mannanitabidum. The sequence goes on along the minus strand of NZ_BROD01000001.1, from coordinate 2,081,513 downwards.
CTAATATAGGATTGAGAAGTATGCTGTCTAGAGACTCAGATAAATCCAATTTGGTTTTGGTACTCATGATTCTGCATGAAGAGACCATGGAATCAATATAATTGTATGCTTCATTTTCATTTGTAAAATTAGGTGGAGTTAAATCCAAGCTATTAGAATAATATTCCTTCTGTATATACTTCTTTATTTCATCTAATCCTATGGATTTTGAGGCGATTATAGGGAAAACTTTCATTCTAAAATTCTTTTCTAATAGTTCAAGGTTAAATTTGTATCCTTTCTTCTCGGCTACATCTATCATGTTTAATACAAGAATCATTGGCTTTTTATATTGCTTTAACTGATAAGTAAGATATAAATTTCTATCTAAATTTGAGGCATCAACTATATTTATAATTAGATCAATAGATTCAGTTTCTAAAAAATTTTTAGATATTTTTTCTTCATTTGAAAAAGCATCCATAGAATATATTCCAGGAAGATCTATGATTTTAAAATTATCTAAGAATCCTTCTTTTTTTTCTACAGTAACTCCAGCCCAATTTCCTACATATTGATTGGAACCAGTTAAAGAATTGAATAAAGTTGTTTTTCCTACATTGGGGTTGCCTAATAATGCAATGTTCATATTATCTACCTACTTTATTAATATATTTTTAGCATCTACTTTTCTTAAAGCAATATCAAAACCACGTATACTTATTAGGATAGGATCGCCCAAAGGTGCAATTCTTTTTAAGATTATTTCTGTATCTTGAATACATCCTAGAGCTTGTAGTCTTTTTGCTAATTTATCATTTCCTATAATTTTATATATTTTAGCTACTTCCCCAATTTTTAAATTGCATATATTCATATGGTTCACTCCTAAAAATGATTATAAATTTTAATTTTAAATAATTTTATTATTAAAATATGACTTATAATATAATATAAAAAAATTAACTAAAAAATGTATTAAAAAAATTATTTTTCAAATAAATCTCTAGGAATCATGGTATAATTAAATAGAGTTTAATAATTTTTTGAATTAATTGTATTTATACAGTTACTAAAGAAAAGCATAATCAAAAAGGAAAGAGTGATATAGTGATAATTAAAGAAAATCAATTAGATATAGATGAAATTAATACTGAGGATGTATTAGCTGTGGAAGATAACAACATGCAATATAAGGATGCTATTTTTTTTGATTTAGAGCATTATGTGTATAAAAAGCCTAAATGTGTTGGTGTATTTGGTTGTTGTTATTATGATGAAGTTAAGGATAAACTAATAGTTACTCAATACATGATTGAAAACAGAGAAGAGGGAAAAGATATACTTTTAATGGCAGAAAATTATTTTAAAGTTATGCAAGAAAAGTATAACAAGAAGTACATTGTTACTTTTTCGGGTAATAATGATTTTTCAGTTATCAATTATCTATTTAATCAAAATGGTGTTAAATATAATATTTTAGAAAACTTCAAGCATATTGATTTACAAAGGGAATATGAAAAAGTGATTAAGCGTGGAGTAGGATTAAAGGCTTTAGAAAAGATATTTGATATTGAAAGGGAAGGAGAGCTTATAGCAGGTTCCAATTTGGCAAAAACTTTTCATAAAGTCATGAAGGATAGCGAATATTTTTCTAGAATGCCAAAAGAAAAGGTTGAAAAAATTCTGCAGTATAATGAGCAGGATGTAGTTAACTTATTTCACATATATGTAAAATGGAATAAGTATATTAATAAATTAAGAGAGCAAATTGAATTAGAAAATAGTATTTTAGAAAGTGAAAAATTAAGTGAAACTGAAATAGATAATAACTCTGAGGCAACAATATAGGCTACATTAATAATTATATTAATGTAGCCTATATTATTTATTTGGTAGTTACTTTTATGTTTTTTCCATCGCAATCAATAATAATATTTCCATCATTATCAGTTCTGTATATTTTAATAGAACTTTCTTTTAATCTATCAATAACGCTTTTATTAGGATGCTTATATGAATTGTTTGCTCCTACTGAAATAACAGCTATGGAAGGATTTACCTTTTTCAAAAATTCATTGGAGGTAGAGGTAGAACTACCATGATGCCCAACTTTAAGTACATCAGCTTTGACATCATAATTTTTTGATAATACTTCTTGTTCAACTTCTTTTTGGGCATCTCCTACAAATAAAAATGAACGAGAGCCATAAGTAAGCTTTATCATTGGAGAATAGTTGTTTAATTCCTCATAGCTAGAGTTATTTGGAGATAATACTTCTACAGTTATGTTTTCACCTAAATTAATTACTTTAGAACCAGCCTTTATAGCATTAATGTGCATATTTTTGTTTTTTAAAGCTAAAAGCATATTCTTAAATGTACTGGTGTTAGTAGTTACTTTAGGTGCTAAAAAAGTTGTAATATCATATTTTTTTATTATTGCCGTCATATTTCCAATGTGATCCTCATGGGGATGTGTCGCTAATATGTAATCAAATTTATTTATATGTAGATTCTTTAGATACCCCAATATTTTGCTTTGTGAATCAGAAGGCCCCGAATCAATAAGAAAGTTTTTATGGTTTACTTGAATTAAGATAGCATCTCCTTGACCAACATCAATATAATGGATTCTCAATGCTGAGGTTTCAGTTAAATTATCTATAGAAGAATCAGCAGACTTTGAGCAAGATGTTAATGTTATACAGGTAAAAATAATTGCTATAGATAAAAAGTAAGAAAAAATTTTTTTCATTTTGCCCCTCCAAAATAGTATCTTGTAAAAATTAGTTTAATCTATTAATTAATATCTGTCAAAGTTTGCTTGATAAAATTGAAATAAAGCTATATTATAGTGAATATATAGATATATTCATATTAAGAGGAGGGCAATTTTAATGAGGACGTTTTTTCTATTGTTTATATACTTTTTCTATCTTCTAGTTCAAGTGTTTAGAATGATAAAACTTAAGTTTCTTTATAAGTTTAAGGGAAAAGAAATAGCTGAAAAATATACAGATAAAGTGCTTTTAAAGTGGGTTAAGGTGACAAATAAAATTTTTGGAGTGAAAATCAGAGTACATGGCAGGGAAAATATTCCTAACCAAGCTTGTGTGTTTATAGGAAATCATCAAAGTAATTTTGATATTACAGCTTTGATAGAGGCGGCTAATTTACCTATGGGGTTTATTTCAAAGAAAGAGGTATTAAAGGTTCCAGTTATAGGCTATTGGATGAAAGCTATTCATTGTGTAGGCATGGATAGGGAAAATGTAAGAGAGGCTGTTAAAGTCTTTAAAGAGGGTAGTGATAATATAAAGAATGGTCATAATATGACCATATTTCCAGAGGGTACAAGAGCGAAAGATGGAGTTATGAAAGATTTCAAGCAAGGTAGCTTTAAATTAGCTACAAAAGCAAAAGCACCTATAATTCCTGTAACAATTTCAGGGACAAACAAGGCATATGAACTTGAAGGCAAGTTAAGAAAAGCAACTGTAGATGTCACTTTCCATAAACCCATATATACAGCAGAGCTTTCTAAAGAGGATGAAAAAAATTTAGCTGAAAAAATTCAAAAAATAGTGAAATCAGCATTATAAAATTATTGATTTATGAGAAAAATAGACTAAGCAACAGTTAGACGATTGCTTAGTCTATTTATTTTATTTAAAACAAAAATTAAATAAGAGCTTTTTTTGAAAAATGAAAAATTTATCTTTATAATATTGCAAAATATATGGTATAATGTTTATTGAATTGGAGATTAACTTTAAATTGTGAAATATTAAAAAAAAATAAATTCATTTAGGGGGCTATTTTTTATGATTAAGGAATTTTCTATGAGTAATGATAAGGCAGTAATTAACTTTACAGCTAAGTATTGTAGTGACTATCAAACTTTATTAGAAAGTGATGGATTTAAAAGAGTTTTAGAAAACTTTTTAACCACAGCTGAGAGAAGAAATACAAACAGTTTTAAATTTGTTAAGGAAAAATTAAAAGTTAATGATATTCATGAAATAGCTAAGAAAATTACTACTACATTTCTTTTATTAGCAACTATGAATGTTGAGGAAATTGCAGATTTTAATCAAGAATATTCAGTTCTATTAGATAATAGAGATGAGTTTATCTCTTTTGTAGAAGCATTATATTCTTTCTGGAGAAGGCTTGAAAGATATTCTATTGTTCACAATAATAGAATTAAGGCAGGAATTGCAGCAGTAAGCTTTACAGAGGCTAATCCAGGTTTTTCAAAATTAATACTATCTTTATATAGAAAGATAGAAAAGAATGTATTGGGGTCGAGCCCTAATATATATAGACAATTGCCAGCAGGTTCAAATGCATGCATGATGTTAAGTGATGTTATTTGGCCAGTACCAAACGGATATCAATCATTAGAGGAAATACCTTTTATTGATACTATTGCTTTAGAGACTCCATTTATAACTTATCCTAAAAAGAATACAAGGGATGGAATGTTTTCTGAAATAGATTCAAATCCATTAGCAAAGGCTAGAATTGACAAAGATCATTGGTTCTGTTATCCAGCCAAAATAGGGGAGTTATTAGGGTTCGTTTATTTCCATAGAGATTTTATGGAACATGGTATTGCATTATGTAACTTATTTGAACTTGCAAAGATAGAAGAGTACAGAGGAAGAAAACCTGATTTAATTTATGTATATGGGGCAAGAGATGAGGGGGAAGAATTAAAAACTGTATTCTATGATGATGAAGAAAATGATATAATGCTAGGTTTTGTAAATCATAGTGAAGAAATAGATTACTTTGGATATATGAAGAAAATGTGTTTAACATTACACAATTTAATCATGATAAAAAGAGGATACTTACCAACACATGGAGCTATGGTTAACATAGTATTAAAGAATGGTAAGGAAGCTAATGTAGTAATTATGGGAGATAGTGGTGCAGGTAAGTCAGAAAGCTTAGAAGCATTTAGAGGATTAAGTGAAGAATACATTAGTGATATGACTGTAGTATTTGATGATATGGGAGTAATGAAGGAAAAAGACGGTCAAATATATGGATATGGTACTGAAATAGGTGCATTTGTTAGATTAGATGATTTAGATCAAGGATATGCATTTAAAGAAATGGATAGAAGTATATTTATGAATCCGGATAAGATAAATGCAAGACTTATTATGCCAGTAGCATCTTATAAAGAGATTACTAAAGGTTATAAAATTGACTTATTACTTTATGCAAACAACTATACTGAAGTAACAGAAGGAGAGGATTCAATTACTTTCTTTGATAATGTTGAAGAAGCTAAGAAGGTGTTTAGAGATGGGGCAAGAATGGCGAAGGGAACTACTACAGAAACAGGAATAGTGACCTCATATTTTGCAAATCCTTTTGGTCCAGCTCAAAAGATTAAGGAAACTGATGTTATTTTAGATAGATATTTTGATTTATACTTCAAAAATAATATAAAGGTAGGTCAAATAAAAACTTGTCTAGGAATAAAGGGTTCAGAAAAGACAGGTCCAAGAAAAGCAGCAATTCAATTATTTGATATAATTAATAATGAAATTTAATTAGACAAACAAAAAGTCATTCACTGGCAATCAAGCAGTGAATGACTTTTTTATTCTTTAGGAAATTATAATAAAATCAAAATTCATTGGTTTTCCTTACTGGAATTTTTTCCATTATCTTTATTCTTATCCTTTATATTAAATTCTGTTAGCAGTTTGAATTTATTTTGTATTTCCTTAAAGATGACATCAAATTTATTTGATTTAACTGTTGGGAAAGCCTTAATTAATCTAATATGATTAAAATTAAGTTTTTCAAACTGATTTTCGTATTTTACCCTCATAGTGCCAAAGGTATCCTTTGCTTTGGTTTTAGTATTTGAAAATACTTGTTTTGATTTGCCCATTAATTCATCATAGCTAGTAAGCATCTGTGATAAAATCTTATTTAATTGTATTAATGATATTATGGTTAATACAAAGTCACAAATGAAATATACTATTAAAATAGATAATGAATAGAATAATACACTATTAGGGATGAATTCAATTAAAAATTCAAATATTGGTTGTACTATTTTTATTATAAGTACGCAAGCAGCTCCCCACATAAGTGAAAATGGCAAACAAATTCTACCATTAATATTAAATGGATCCTCTGTATAGTCCCACCATTTTGAATTAAATAGTTTTTCTAGTACATAGCTAGTTACGTATTCAATTACGGAAGTAAGTACTGTGGAAGCAATAAAAAGCAAAATTATATTATCTTTAAAAGAATCCACGGACCATAAAATTAAAATAACTCCACTTCCATAAATTGGACAAAATGGACCGAATAAAAAGCCTCTATTTACAAAGTAGCCTCTATGAGTATAAGCGTAGGCAACCTCAAAAATCCAACCGAAGAAAGAATAAATAACAAATAATAAAAATAATTTCATAAAAGACAAGTTAGTTACAATAAAGTTTTCCATTTATAGCTCCTTAAATAATTATATTTTGTAATAAAATAACCCATCCCTAGGTTAAAGGGATGAGTTATTTTATTAATCCATTGAAGAATATCTGTCTTTAGCGAAAAATGATATAGCATATAGTCCGGCAATGCCTACTAATGAATAAATTATACGACTAAAGCCTGTCATGGTACCAAATAAAGCTGCAACTAAGTCAAATTGAAAGAATCCTATAAGACCCCAGTTTACAGCACCTATTATGACTAGAATAAGTGCAATTGTATCTAATGCTTTCATGCATAAACACTCTCCTTCTATATAAGTCTATAAGAATATTTTAACCATGAAATTAAATTCTATACGTGGATTAATATAAAACTATTTCTTTAACTTCAATTACAAGTTTACTAAATTATAATTTAATATTTCTATCTATAGGTTGAGAAAGAGAAATTAAAGTATCTGTTCTTTCAATACCAGAAATGACATTTACTTTATTCATTAAAATATCCTGTAAATCAGTTATGTTCTTGCAAACTAATTTAGCAAATAACGAGTAGTTACCTGTTATTAAATGTAACTCAACAACTTCATTTATTTTTGATAATTCATCACATACTGCTGAGAATGAAGAAGTTTTGTCCACATAAACTCCAACAAAACAACATACGTCATATCCTAATGTAGGTAGATTAAGAAGAATTCTTGTCCCTTTTATAATGCCTAAGTCTTCCATCTTTTTCATTCTTACATGAATTGTACCACCACTTACATGACATATTCTAGCTATTTCTAGATAAGGAGTTCTACAATCCTTTATTAAAATATCAAGTATTTGTAAATCTAATTCATCTAATTGAGAGTTTTGTATACCAGTCAAAAAATCACCTCTTCTGATAAAAATCATAATCTTTTAATTGTATTTTATCAAAAATATAATAAATTTACTACTAATTTTTTAAAAAATATAATTATAAATTCTTTTAATTAATATATTCTTAATAATATAAAAGCATAAATTATGCTAATTGACAAATTAATAATCAATTTTTTCTTGAAAATAAGTAATATTTAACTTAATATTATAAATAGAAGTCTAATGATGGGAGGAAATAAATATGAACACTGTAATCATGATATTAATTGCGATAGCGGCTATTCTTTTTTCGCTTATTGGATATAGTTTTTTAAACATATATGTATTAAGAAAGTTTAAACCAAATAAGTGGATTGTCTTAGCAAGTGCTATTATTATGTTTGCTTGTCCTGTAGTTATAAATGCTATAACTAAAACGCAAAATTTAATAGTTAACTTAGTATTTTCAATTATATTTTTTATTTTAACTCTTTGGTTTTTTGATTTATATAAATATGGACAAAACAAAAAGAATGTTAAGCAAAAAGAAATAAAGATAAAACCAAAGGCAAAACCAAACAGAGCAAAACAATCAAATAATGAAAAAAAGAAGTAGAGTCTAATTAGAGGACTCTACTTCTTTTTTTCTATAAATACAGGTGAACTTATGGATAAAACTGTATTATTACTAACTACTCTGATTAAAAACCATTGTTCATTATAATAAAGTTGTCTTTTGAAAACATACCGTATACATTTTAATGGAACAGTATTTAGTGATTTTATAATGTTACCGCCTTTAGAAATTATATCTACCCCAGTTATTTTATTTTCTGAATCTTCAACAAAAATATAAAATGATAATAAATCATCTTCTTGAGCAGTCAAAGTTTTTCCCATAGGGGTGAAATTTATGGAAAAAAATAACTTTAAAGTTTTTGAGATAGTTGCATAACTTAATCTGGCTTTTAATGATTCTATAAGTAAGTTTGAGTATATATCTTTTGTGATTATGCCTGTATGCCATTGTTTTTGTTCTGATGAGCTTTGAAGGCTAAAAGAACTAATTGCACCTAACTTCCATCCTTTGTCTAGCATATGAAAGTATATGTGTTCATAACTAGAAAAACTTAAATCGTAGCTATAATTTGATATTTCAATTAATCTAAACTTTTCCTTTAGAGAGTTATCTAATGGCAGATTTAGAATACCTGTATGAGGTTTTTTTATACAAATAAAAGTCGTCTTGTCATAATCCAACCAATTTATTAAATCTGCTAGGTTTTTTATACAGCCTTTATAAATAAAGTTACAATCAAAAAAATTAAAATAGCCCAATGGATTAGCTGAGATATTACAAGAAAAAAAACAGGGATAATCTAATTTTTTACTTATATTGTTTAAGTATTCTTTAAGTAAACTTAATATGGATGATTTTTTTTCATTAGAAAATTTAAATTTGGATAAATTAAAATTAGATTGGCAAATACCTAAGAATTTTAAATTACTTCGTAAAAATTTTTTTAATATTGGAGACAATTCTTCAATATTAGATAATTCAAAATTAGGTATTCCAACATAATATTTATAGCTATCAGATTTTTCATCTAGAAAATTACTATTAAAGTCTAAGGTCATATTACTATCCTAAAAATATTGCTATAATTTATAATATTACTAATAACATAAAAACTTACCAGGGAGGAGAAAAAAATGATAATAAATTTTGAAGAGAAGGCGCCTAATATACATGAAACAGTATATGTTGCTAATAATGCTACAATTATAGGTAATGTTACTATTGGAAAGAATTCTAGCGTTTGGTTTAATGCAGTTCTAAGAGGAGATTCAAGTAATATAATTATTGGAGAAAATTCTAATATACAAGATAATTGTGTTATACATATGGATCAAGAGGATGAAGTAAGAATAGGTGATAATGTTACTATAGGTCATGGGGCTATAATTCATGGATGTGTCATAGAAGATAATTGTTTGATTGGTATGGGAGCCATAATATTAAATGGGGCAGTTATAAAGAAAAACTCTATTATAGGAGCAGGAGCTTTAGTTACTCAAAATAAAGTTATACCTGAAAACTCTTTGATTATGGGGTCTCCGGCAAAGGTCAAACGACAACTGACTTCAGAAGAAATATTAAGTAACAGAGAATCTGCTGACTACTATGTGAGCTTAAGTAAAAAATATTGACTATATGGAAATTTAGTAGTAAAATGTAAACCTGTTGCAAAAATATAATAAGTTAGGGGTGAAATTATGATTGAACTTGAAAACGTATGTAAGACTTTTAAAGTCCACAAGAGGAATGCCGGTTTAGGCAAAGCTGTAAAGTCGTTATTTAAAAGGGAGTATGATATGGTTAAAGCGCTAGATAATATATCCTTTAAAATAGCTGATGGAGAAATGGTTGGATATATTGGTCCCAATGGTGCAGGTAAAAGCACAACCATAAAAATAATGAGTGGCATTTTATATCCAGACAAAGGAAAATGCTTAATTAATGACAAAGTTCCATGGCAGGACAGAGTTAGCCATGTGAAAGATATAGGAGTAGTCTTTGGACAGAGAAGTCAACTTTGGTGGGATGTTGCCGTGGGAGACTCTTATGAATTACTTAAAGAAATATACAAGATACCAGATAAGAAATATAAAGATAACTTGATGATGTTAACAGATTTGCTTGACATTGAGGAACTTATTAAAATGCCAACTAGGCAGTTAAGTCTTGGACAACGTATGAGATGCGAAATAGCTGCAGCCTTATTACATAGTCCTAAAATATTATTTCTAGATGAGCCAACCATAGGCCTTGATGCCGTTTCTAAAATTGCAGTGAGAGAATTTATAAAAACTATCAATAAAGAAAATAAAACCACTGTAATCCTAACAACTCATGATACCCAAGATATTGAAGCATTGACTAAAAGAATAGTACTTATAGGAAAAGGAAAGGTTCTTCTAGATGGAAATTTGGAAGATTTAAAACAGAATTTTAGTAAGGAAAGAACTATGAGTTTAGAGTATTCAGGAGAACTTAAAGACTTGCCACAAGGATTACGTATTTTAAGTAAGCAATCAGGAAGGGCAGCTCTTTCAATAGATACAGAGATTATTTCTACGTCAAAAGCCATAAGCAATATTGCTGATATGGTGGACTTACGGGATTTTTCTTTAGATTCAGTTAGTACAGAAGATGTAGTAGTAGGATTGTACAAGGAGTACAAAATATGAAAGCGTACTTCTCATTTTTTAAGATTAGATTTATTAATGGATTGCAGTATAGAGCCGCAGCTTATGCAGGCATAGCTACACAATTAGCTTGGGGATTCATGTATATTATGCTTTATGAAACCTTTTATAAAAGCAATCCCTCTAAAGCTCCCATGGAGTTTTCTCAACTAGCATCCTACATTTGGTTGCAACAAGCCTTCTTAGCACTTTTCATGACTTGGTTTTTAGATAATGATATTTTTGACTTAGTTTCATCAGGGAATGTAGCTTATGAACTTTGCAGACCAATGGATTTATATAATACTTGGTTCTCAAAAAGTTGTGCCAATAGACTTTCTAAGGCATTATTGAGGTTTGGACCAATTTTGTTAATAGCTTTTCTTTTACCTAAACCATATAAATTTTATATACCTAATTCTTTGGAAGAGTTTCTACTATTTATCATATCTATGGTATTAGCACTCCTAGTGGTAGTTGGCTATACAATGTTTATATACATTTGTACCTTTTATACAGTATCTCCTATGGGCGTAAGAATGGTATTTGTTATGATTGCAGATTTTTTTGCTGGTGGCTTAATTCCGTTACCATTGTTACCAGATTGGCTTACTAAATATGTAAATCTAACCCCATTTGCTTCCATGCAGAATATGCCTTTTAGAATTTATAGCGGAAATTTATCTGGCAAAGATGCGTATATTTCAGTAGGTATTCAAGCTTTTTGGGCAGTTATATTAGTTGTTCTTGGTAAGTTAATGATGACAAGAGCACTAAAAAATGTAGTGGTACAAGGAGGTTAGAAAATGAGATTATATTTAAAATATTTATCTGTTCATGTTAGAAGTATGATGGAATATAAGACTTCATTTTTTCTTACCATGATAGGACAAGCACTTACTACTTGTTTTTCTTTTATAGCAATGTATTGTTTATTTGATAGATTTGGAGGAATAAAGGGTTATACCTTTAATCAAGTGTTGTTATGTTTTAGTACAATATGTATGTCCTTTTCTTTAGGAGAGTGTTTTGGAAGAGGCTTTGATAGCTTTTCAAAAATAATATCAAATGGTGAATTTGATAGGATAATGGTAAGACCTAGAAGTGAAATTTTGCAAGTGTTGGGATCTAGGATAGAACTCACTAGAATGGGAAGATTGATACAAGCTATATTTATATTGATTTATGCAATAATAACTTGCAATATTAAATGGAATTTTGGAAAGATAGTAACCTTATTTCTTATGATAGCTGCAGGAACATATTTATTTTTCTGTCTATTTAAAATTTATGCATCATTTTGCTTTTTTACAATTGAGGGATTAGAATTTATGAATATTTTCACGGATGGCGGTAGAGAGATAGCAGCGTATCCTTTGGATATTTATAAAAATTGGGTGCTCAAATTTTTTACTTATATAGTACCTTTAGCTTTTGTAAATTACTATCCATTTCTATTTTTAATAGATAAATGTGGTGGAAATGAAGTATTTTATATGCTGTCTCCATTATTAGTGTTCCTATTTGCAATACCAAGCAAAATTTTATGGTATATAGGAGTACGTCATTACAAATCCACAGGATCTTAAGTTTATTTAAAGAATAAGTAAGTCCATATTCTGGTCTATTTGGACTTGCTATTTATTTTCAGATACTTAATAAAATCAGATTAACTAATGTTAAACCTTATTTGACAGATAATGAGATAAATATTAAAATTGAACAAAATAGATTGGGGGAGATGGAATGAGATTTAAAATACTTCATACAAATGATATTCATAGTAACTTTGAAAACTTTGCGAAAATAGTCACTAAAATTAATGAATTAAAAGATGAGAACACAATAATATTGGATGCAGGTGATTTCGCAGACTTTAAGCGAGTAGAATTACAAGGAACTAATGGAATAGCAGCAGTAGACTTACTTGAAGCCGCAAAATGTGATGCTATATCAATTGGAAACAATGAAACTTTTGGCGGTGTAGATAAGCTAGTAAATATGGCTACGGATGGAAGAGTTAAGTTTATCACAAGCAATATGAATATGCTAGAAGGTGGAGATATACCTGGAGTAAAAAAAAGCTTAATAATTGAAAAAAATAATATTAGATTTTTAATAATAGGGGCTTCACCAAACATTGGGGAATTTAGTGCTTTATGTGGTCTTGAAATAATAGATGATATTGAAGCTATAAGACAAGAAATAGATAAAAATAAAGGTTTTTATGATGTTTGTATATTCTTGTCTCACCTTGGAATGGATAAGGATAAAGAAATAGCCAATTCCATAGAAGAGGTAGATGTTATTATAGGTGGACATTTTCATATATTAATGGAATCACCAGAAGTAATTAATGGTACAATAATTCATACCTCAGGACAATTTGGGGAGCATCTTGGAGTACTTAATATAGATATAGACGAAAATAAAGTTAAGTTAATAGATGGGGAAAACATAAAGGTTGAAACATTTGACATGAACGAAGATATAACAGATATTCTTAAAAGGGATAAGGAAATAGCAATAGAGAATCTTTCAGAACCTTTATACAAGCTGGACAAGACTTTATGGCATGATGTTATGGAAGAAAACCCAATAACAAACCTGCTAGCAGATGGATTATACAAAATGTATGAGTGCGATCTTGGTATAATTAATAGCGGGATTTTAAACGGAGGATTTAAAAAGGGCAAAATGACTAAACTTAAATTCCTTCAAGCTGCTCCATCGCCTTTAAATCCAACATACTTTGAGATTGAGGGAAGATATCTAAAGGCAGCACTTGAAGCTTCCTTTGATGACCAAGTGTTATTAAGTGATGGAAGGGGACCAGGTTTTAGAGGCAAGTATGTTGGTAAATTGCATGTTTCAAACAATGTAAAAATTTTATATAGAAAAAGAAAAATTCAAGATATTATTATTAACGGAAGTAGTCTTGAAGAAAATAAGGTTTATAGAGTAACAAGTTCTGATTACTTGCAAAGAGGTTCAGGCTATATTGCTTTAAAAAATAATAATAATGTAATATACCATGAATGGTATATAAGAGATTTGCTTGAAAAAGAATTAGCAGATGAAGAAATGGTAAATGAATGTTTTAATGATAGATGGATAGAAGCATAATGTATAAGCATTGAGATGTGTAAATTAAACAGATCTCAATGTTTTTTCATTTTAGTTTATCAAGTGAAACTTGATTCAGGTGGGGTTTAATCCCCATCTGAATCTTAGTTGAACTTACACCCTCAAGGGGTACCTCGTCCAGGAGCGTGCAGCCGTTATCTCCAACTTAAGCAGAAAACCTAAATCTATGATTTAGTGTTAATCGGTTAAGCAGATATCTCAAATCTATGATTTGATGATGGTCGCTTACTCTGTGAGTACTCATCTGACTTTAGGAAGAGGAGTTTCATATAAAGTTGGAGTGCTACGGATGCTAGCTATCGGATGAAATTTGCAACAATTAGTTTGTTTGACTATATCTATAAATTGTGTGCTTAAATATTAGCATTAAAACTTCATTAATAATTAGTGGGATAAGGCATAGTAAAATTCCAAATACAGTTTTAAGTTTATAAAACATATAATAAATGCTGAATTATTATGTGTGTTAAAAAAGAATTTATATAAATAGCTTTTCTATTTAAAAAAATTTGATATAATTTATTTAAGACACCTTTAAAAATAAGTAAGTTCATAGGGGATTGTAATTGGACTTTTTATTTATTTTCAGATGCCTAAGTGAGGATGTGATTATATGGAGATAGGTAGAGTTGGGAGCAAACCCACAATGTCTACAGATAGAAAAAAACTGGAAACAAAGAAGGACTTTTCTCAAAGCTTTAACCAAGCCCATCAGAGAAAGTCTCAAGAAGAATTAAAGAAAATGTTAGAAGATATAAATAAGAAGGGTAATAGGTTGGTTATAACTAAATGTTATGCAGATGTATTTGCTTATAAAAAGATGATTAAAGAGTACTTGAGAATGATTTTAGAAGATATGTATTCTGTAAAAAAGGACGTAAGTTTTTGGCAGACTCAATATTTTATTACTGTAGATACTATTGATTCAAAGTTAGAAGAGTTGACACAATCATTGTTAGATCAAGAAAAAGAAAATCTTAACATTGCTGCTACAGTTGATGAAATACAGGGACTTATAGTGGACATTTACAGATAAGAAATTTGTACATAAATTATATATAGAATGGAAACTGCTTATAGATGAGACTATAAGCAGTTTTTGATTTTGATGATTATATAAAACTCTCGTAACTAGCATCAGATGGCATTCTTAAATCACCACGAGGTGAAAGGCTGATAGTACCTACCTTTGGACCATCTGGAAGAGCAGAACGCTTAAACTGTTGAGTAAAGAATCTTCTTATAAATTTATCAAGCCATTTTGAAATTTCCTCATTAGAGTAAACATCTTTAAATGCTTGTTGTGCAAGGAAGAATAATCTCTCCTTTGAAGAACCATGACGCATAAAATGATATAGGAAGAAGTCATGTAGTTCATAAGGACCAACTATATCTTCAGTTTTTTGAGCAATTTCTCCATTAGCATCCTTTGGAAGTAGTTCAGGACTTACAGGTGTTTCTAAAATATCTATTAATGTTTCAGAAGTTAACTTATCTGTTTCATAATCTGCCACATATCTAACTAAGAATCTTACAAGGCTCTTAGGAATTGAGCAGTTTACAGAATACATACTCATATGGTCACCATTATATGTACACCAACCTAAAGCAAGTTCTGATAAATCACCTGTTCCAATTAATAAGCCGCCTTCCTTATTGGCTAAGTCCATTAGTATTTGGGTTCTCTCTCTAGCTTGAACATTCTCATAAGTTACATCATGAATATTTTTATCATGACCAATATCTTTAAAATGTTGAAGGCAAGCATCTACAATGTTGATTTCCCTTAAGTCGCAATTAAGTTCCTTACATAGAGTTACTGCATTGTTATATGTTCTATCAGTAGTTCCAAAACCAGGCATAGTTATAGTAACTATATTTTTTCTTGGCATTTTCAGCATATCAAAAGTTTTAACTATTACTAAAAGTGCAAGGGTAGAATCTAAACCACCAGAGATACCAATAACAGCTTTTTGAGATTTGGTATGTGAAAATCTTTTTGCTAAGGCAGCACATTGTATGTTGAATATTTCCTTGCAACGTTCTTCTCTTTCTTTCTCATTAGAAGGAACGAAAGGATGAGGATTTATATATCTATTGAAATTATTAATAGAAGTTTCTTTGAATTCAAAATTGATTTCACGAACATTTTTATTAAATAAATGTTGAGAATCTCTAAAACTTAAATTCTTTAATCTTTCTGCATCTAGTTTAAATAAGTCAACTACTGTAGTGAGAACTTCATTTTCTCTTTGAAATCTGTTATTTTCTTTTATAATTCCACCATTTTCACCTATAAGCAAGTGACCACTAAATAGTACGTCGGTAGAAGATTCGTAAACACCGCAGGAAGAGTAGATATAGGAAGTTATTGTTCTTGCACTTTGGTTAGCCACAAGAGCTCTTCTATAATCACTTTTACTTACAAGTTCGTTAGAAGCAGAGGTGTTTCCAATAACATTTGCACCATTTAAGGCTAAATAAGAGCTAGGTGGTATTGCAACCCATAAATCTTCACAAATTTCAACTGCATATTTAAAATTCTCATAAGAAAAAATTAAATCTACGCCAAAAGGAATATCTTTTTGGAAAGATAAGTTTACAACTTGACTGGTTATGTTTACTCCTTCAGTGAACCAACGTTTTTCATAGAATTCTGTGTAATTAGGAATGTAGCTTTTAGGAACTATACCTAACAACTTTCCGTCAAAAATTACGTAGGCACAATTATAAAGACAATTTCTTAATAAAAGTGGAGCACCTACAGTAATTAATATATCTTTATCCTTAGAAAAAGTACAAAGATCCTCTAATGCCTTCTCTGATTTTTTTAGTAGTGAGCTTTGAGTAAAAAGATCAGAACAAGTATAAGAGGTAATTGCAAGTTCAGGAAAAACAATGCATTTTGATTCTTCCTTTATAGCATTTTCTATACAGGTTTTTATATTAGTTAAATTAAAATCTATATCAGCTACTTTGGTTATAGGACAACAAGCGCTAACTTTAATAAAATCCATGAATATCATCTCCTTAAGTATATAAGTTGCATCTTTTTAAGAATTTATTTATGTGTTTATATGAAAATCATAGGTAACATTTACTTTGTTTTATATTATTATCTAGTAAATGTCTAATTAAATGTTAAAGGTAAAATGAAAGAAAATCAAGAGTTTAAGAATAAAGAATGGAAATTAGTCTATACTAATAATGCTTAAAGGGCATTACGTAGAACTAAAACTTTTAATTAATTCCTAAAGGATATATAATTAATATGTTATATATCCTATTTTTTTGTCAAAAATCATAATAGATAAACAGGTTTTAGAAAGGAATTAAAGAATGAAGAATTTTTGGTGTGAAGTGTACTTAGATAAACTTTATAATAATTTAAAAATAATAAGAGAAATAGCGGGGGATAAAAAAGTAATTGCAGTAGTAAAAGGCAATGCTTATGGCCTTGGCATACAAGAGATTTCAAAAGCTATTGAGGATAAGGTGGATTATTTTGCAGTGGCAGATATTGAAGAGGCAAAATTACTAAAAACAGAAAAAGAAATATTACTTTTATCACCTTTAATATCAAAAGAAGATTTTAGTACTGATTTAAAAAATATAATATTTACTATTGATAATAAAGAAATTATAAATGACATTCCAGAAGAGTTAGAGGCAAAAGTACATATTTATGTTGATACAGGTATGAATAGAATGGGAGTAAAGGGTGAAGAACTTGGAGATGTCATTTCTCAGATTGAAAATAAATTGCCTAATGTGAAAATAGAAGGAGTTTATACTCATCTTCATCATACTTCTAATGTTAAGTACACATTGAAGCAAATAGATAAGTTTAAATCTTATATAGAACCTTATAAAAATAAATTTAAAATGATACATTGCTTAAACTCATCAGGATTTATAAACGATGAGATAAGAACAGCATGTGATTTTACCAATGCCATAAGAGCAGGAAACATTATTTATGGTTATGATGGTATGGGGAAGGGGCTCACTAGAATATACAATTATTATTCTAAACCAGTGAATGTATGTGAAGTTAAAAAGGGAGAAACTGTAGGTTATGGTTGCTTGTTTAAAGCAAAAAAGACTATGAAAATAGGAATCCTTGGATTTGGAAACATAGAGCATTTTGGTTTTAGCAAGGATTTAAGAAAGAACATTTTTATAGATGTATTAAAAGCTGCTTATAATAGCATAAAGTTTAGACCAGTTATATTTGCAGGTAACAGAGGAATAAGAGTTCTAGGAAGATCAAATATGAACATTACTATAGTAGATATGGCTGGAATTTCTAAGGATGAATTATTAAGGGTGGAAATTAGTCCGATTTTAGCCGATTCAAGAATAAAGAAAATATACTATAACGAAAATAAAGAAGAAGTATTTTTTGATGGTAACATTAGTTTAGCAGGAGATGAATAGAAAATATTCACATAAATTCTAAAATATAATTCCAGAATATTATGCTCAATGATGGGTATATTAATCTCGATGAGATTTTAGGAGGTGAATTAATATGGAAAAGAATCCAAGTATAAAATGTTCAGTTGATGAATGTAAATATCACTCAAATGCTGAAAACTACTGTACTTTATCAGTTATCCAAGTAGGTACACATGAATCTAATCCTACAAAACAAGAATGCACAGACTGTGAATCATTCTCTGTAAAATAGTAAAGATTTAGAAAGTGGTGGTTTAAAATAGAAATCATGAACTAGTAAATAGTCATAATTTCTATTTTTGAATTACCACTTTTTGTTTTTTAATCTTAAGTAAATAAGAGTTTATGTACTGTTGACTTAAATTAACTAATGAAAATACCTGAAATTATAAGTGTAATGGATATTTTCCATAAGTGTTATAATGATAAAAGTTACTATTTTAGAAGAGGAGAGTACATATGCTAATAAGAAAAAATGTTTTAAAGTTAGCTATTCCTATTATGGTGGAGCAGACCTTTGTCATGTTTTTAGGAGTATGTAACACTATGATGGCTGGACATATTGGAGAAGAAGCTGTTTCAGCTATAGGTATGGTAGATTCCATAAATAATATGTTTATTTCATTTTTTGCAGCACTATCAGTTGGAGCAACAGTAGTGGTTTCTCAACAATTAGGAAAAGGGAGAACAAAGAAAGTCAATGAAACAGTTGTACAAGCCCTTGCATCAGGTATTATTGTTTCCGTGGCTGTAACTTTATTATTGTGGATTTTTAGGGTTGGACTAATTAATTCTTTTTATGGATCAGCTGCAGAACTAGTTAAACAAGATGCAAAAATATATTTAGAATTTACTCTTTTTACATATCCATTCATCGCGATTGAGCAAATTGCAAACGGAATTTTAAGAGGTTGTGGTGATACAAAAACTCCAATGTATATTACCATTTTTATGAACTTGATTAATGTACTTTTAGGATTTATTCTTATCTATGGATTGAACTTAGGTGGATTTCATACCAGTTCATTCGGAATAGAAGGAGCAGCAATTGCCATAGCTATTGCAAGATTAGTGGGGACAGTCTTGGTTATTTTAGTGATTTTTAGAGGGAATAGAATAATTAAGATTAAAAACATATTTCCATTTAAATTTGAAATGGAGACGCAAAAAAATATATTCAATATAGGAATTCCAGCTGGAGTAGAACAGTTGCTATTTAATGCAGGAAAATTAATTGTACAAGTCTTTATAGTTACTATGGGAACTGCATCTATTGCTTCTAATACTATAGGAATGTCTATAGCATCTTTATTAAATATTGTTGGCAATTCATTATGTATAGCTGCCACTACCTTAGTTGGTCAATATGTAGGTAGAGATGATGTGAAAGGTGCAAAGGATACGTTGATATACCTTACAAAATTTGCAACAGTTTGTATGGTTGTTTTAGGAATAATCTTTGTTCCTTTAGCACCTATAATGGCTGGGTTATATACAAATAGTAAAGAAGTCATAAAGTTATCCGCTACTTTAATTAGAAGCAACAGTATCGCCATGATATTTTGGCCAATTTCTTTTGTATTATCTTCAGGCCTAAAGGGAGCAGGGGATACCAGATATACTATGATAACTGCCATAATAGGAATGTGGGCTTTTAGAATATTTTCAGGTTATTTACTAGGACTAGTACTTGGTGTTGGTGTTTTAGGAATTTGGATAGCTATGTACATTGATTGGTTTGTTAGAGGTGCGCTATATTGCTATAGATTAAGAGGAACTAAATGGCTTAAGCATAGAATTGCGTAAATCCTTATCCTACAATTAATTACATCAAAATATTATTGATGACAATGCAGATTTTTGTTGTATAATGATATAAAATATTAAATGAATTGGGGGAGGAATAGATGATGGCAGGCAAAGTTGATAGACAAAAGGCTTGGGAGCTTCTTTGTGAATACAATCAAAGTGATGCTCTTAGAAAACATGGTCTTGCTGTAGAAGGGGCTATGAGACATTTTGCAAAATTATACAATGAAGATGAAGATGTTTGGGGCGTAATAGGATTACTGCATGATATAGATTATGAGATGTATCCAGAAGAACACTGTGTTAAATGCCAAGAAATAATGAGAGAACATAACTTACCAGAAAGTTATATTAGAGCAGTAGCATCTCATGGATATGGTATAGTTGTAGATATAAAGCCTGAGAGTAATGCAGAAAAGGTACTTTATACTATAGATGAACTTACAGGTCTTATAGGAGCAGCAGCTTTGATGAGACCCTCAAAAAGTGTAATGGATATAGAAGTTAAATCTGTAAAGAAAAAATTTAAATCGAAGGGATTTGCAGCTGGGGTAGATAGAAATGTAATTTTAAATGGATGTGAAATGATAGATATGCAGCTTGATGATGTTATTGAACATACTATTTTAGGAATGCAGGACGTGGCAGAGGCAATAGGATTATAGAATATGACAGGAACCATAGTAAATAGTTTAGCAATTATTATAGGATGTTTATTAGGGATAGTAATAAAAGACAGGTTAACAGATAAAATAAGTAATACTATAATGCAAGGGTTAGCGTTATGTATCCTGTATATAGGTATTTCAGGAACACTAAAGAGTAAGGATTCAATGATTCCCATGATAATGATAGGATCCATGGTAGTTGGAGCAATCATAGGAGAAATAATAGATATAGACAAGTGGCTTAATAAACTAGGAGAAGTTTTAGAAAAAAAGTTTAAAAAAGAAGGCAATAAGATATCTATTTCAGAAGGTTTTGTTTCATCAAGTTTACTATTTTGTGTAGGGGCTATGGCTATTTTAGGGGCTTTAAACAGTGGCCTTAAAGGAGATAATTCTACACTATATGTAAAATCAATTCTTGATGGAGTAACCTCAATTATACTTGCCTCATCACTAGGAATAGGCGTTATTTTTTCCTCAGTAACTGTGCTGATTTATCAAGGAGCAATAGCATTAAGTTCATCATTATTAGTAGGAGTTCTGAATACTCAAGTAATAGACAATATGACTGCAGTTGGCAGTTTATTAATTGTGGCACTTGGGTTAAATATGTTGAAGGTTACAAAAATAAAGGTAGCCAATTTATTACCAGCAGTAGTGATTCCTATAATTGTAGGTTTATTTATGTAAGATATTCAAATTAGAAAATTATATATTAGAATGTTAAAATAAAAAATAAGAAGAATGAAGTTATATAAATTTCATTCTTCTTATTTTTATATGCACATATAGCGTATAAAAACTATAAATCAGTCAATCTTCCCTTATTTTTCAAATGTGCTATTAATCTTTCAGGATCGTTCATTATTAATTCTTCAGGGAAATTAATTGATTTAAGCATATCTATAGATTCTTTAAACTGTCCAATACTAAAGCAAATATGAGCATCGGAATTTAAAATGATTTTTGCTCCATGTTTTTTGCAAAGCTCAGCAATTTTTGTGCAGTTTGAGTCACTACCTTTTCTTGAGTTACCAAGCATAGAGCTATTATTGATTTCAATCATAATGTCTCTATCTTTAGCTAATTTAACTATTTTTTCATAGTCAAGTTCATAAGCAGGGTTTCCTAGGTGTCCTAATATTTCAATCTTTTCATTGTTTTCCACTGCACTAAATAATGCTTTCATATTACTTTCTAAAGTGTTTGGAGAAAATACATTTTCATGAAAAGATGCGATTAAATAGTCAAGATGAGTTTGATTGTATTCATTTAAATCAATAGTGCCATCTGTATCTAATATATTTGCTTCACAGCCTCTTAATATAGTAACTCCGTTGATAACTCTTGGAACAACCTTAAGGTTTCCAAAGTACCAATAATGAGGAGCATTAGGCATAGCAGGACCGTGTTCAGAGGTTCCTAGAATTTCTATGCCATTCTTAGCACAAAAATCTACATTTTCAAGTAAAGTTGAATAAGCATGCCCACTAACTATAGTATGAGTATGTAAGTCTGATGAGTATTTCATGTTTGCACCACCTTTATATAAATTGTGTTTTAAGCATCTGGAAATGAATAATATGCCTGATATTTATTGCATAGAGGCGCAATTATTTTTCAAAATGCCTTAATACAACATAAAATAAACTTTATTTATTATGTTATACTTTATTTATAGTATATTAAAATATGGTATATAATTCAACAGCAGTACTTTTAAAATCCTTTAACATTAGGTTAAGTATTAATTTAGATTTATATACTTTTAAAATAGTTGAAATAAAAGTTATGAAATTAAGGAGAGAATGCAATGATCTTTTCATCATTTGTTATAAGTGATAAAGAACCTATATATGTACAAATTTGCAATCATATAAAAGATAATATTGAAGCAGGAATGCTGCAGAAAGGTAGTAAATTACCTTCTACTAGAGAAGTTAGCAATGTATTAAAGGTTAGCAGAAATTCAGTAGTAACTGCGTATGAAATCTTAGAAAGTGAAGGCATCATAAAAAGTGTAAAAGGAAAAGGAACCTTTATAGATAAAGTTAGCAGGAACAGTAAGGATAATTTTAATGTTGATTGGAGCTCAATGATTAATGAATATGGGGAAGCTTGTACAAAGTTAGATATATTGAAAACAGAATTGCCATATAAAAAAGGAATGATATCTTTTAAGAGCATTGCTCCAGAAGAGGGCTTATTTGATTTAGAAGAATTTAAAAGGGCATTTTTAAATGTATGCTCCATGGAAGGAGATAAAATATTAAATTATGGTTATGCTAAGGGATATAATAAGTTAATTGATTATTTAATGAAGTATATGCAGGAAAAAGGAGTAAATACTGAAGGAAAGGATATTTTGATTACCAATGGTTTTACAGAAGGATTTGATATAGTATTAAGTTCTTTAACAAAGGCTGGAGATAGCATAATATGTGAAGAGCCTACTCACAATACAGCTATAAAAATTATGAAGACTCATAACTTAAACATAGTAGGAGTACCAATGGATTTAGATGGTATAAACACTAAGGAGTTAGACAAACAAATAAAAGAAACAAATCCTAAGTTAGCATATATTATTCCTTCTTATCATAACCCAACAGGAATTGTTATGAAGGGAGAAAAGAGACAGGAAGTATATAAAATTTGTGAGAAGTATTCAGTTCCAATAATAGAAGATGGTTTTAATGAGGAATTATTATATTCAAGTTCACATGTACCTCCGTTAGTCTCACTTTCTACAGAAGGAAATGGGGTTGTGTATATTGGTAGCTTTTCTAAAATTTTGTTTCCAGGCCTTAGAATTGGCTGGATAATGGCTGATAAGAATTTAATTGGAGCATTAGAAAGTGTAAAAAGAGCTAGAACTATTCATTGTTCCTTTATTGACCAAGCCATTCTGTATCAATATATGAATAGTGGAGCTTTTACTAAGTATGTTAAAAAAGTTAGAAAATATTATAGAGATAAATATAGATTTACTCTTGAAGAAGTAAAGAAAAACATTCCTTATGAATGCATCATGGGTGAAGGAGGGCTACATATATTTATAAAACTTAAAGGAATAAGTTCAAGAGATGTTCTTGCAAAGTGCTATGAAAAAGGAGTCTTATTCATGCCAGGAGATATTTTTTATAGTGGTTCTGGTGGGGAATTTACTATGAGGATAGGCTTCTCAAGAGTAAAAAAAGAAGAGATTAAAAAAGGAATAAAGATAATTGGAGATATAGTAAAAGAAATGTCTTGATAAATTGTACCCGTACATTTTATGTTTTTCTAAGAATTGTGATATAATTCAAGAAAAAATAGGGGGTGGTTTAAATATGGTGAAAGAGGTAAAAAGAGTAGCAGCAATACATGATATGTCAGGCATAGGAAGATGTTCTTTAACAGCAGCCATTCCAATTATTTCAGTTATGGGTGTACAATGTTGTCCATTTCCTACAGCTATACTATCTTGTCAAACCATGTATCCTGAATATTCATTTTTTGATTTTACTGATGAGATGATAAAATATGAAAAAGTATGGCAGAATTTAAATGCAAAGTTTGATTGTATTTATAGCGGCTTTTTAGGTTCGGAGAAACAAATTGATATAGTATTAGAATTTATAGATAGACATGAAGAATCATTTGTGATGATTGATCCAGTTATGGGGGATAATAGAGCTATTTATAAGACATATACAGATGAAATGTGCAGTAAAATGAAAAAATTAGTACAGAAGGCTGATTTAGTTACTCCTAATGTAACAGAAGCTCTTATATTAACAGAGAAACACTTAGATCATGAAGTAACAATTAAAGAGGCAGAATTAATGGCAAGAGAGATTTGTGAGTTAGGACCTAAGCTGATTGTTATAACAGGTATTGAACAAGGTGACCAGATTTGTAACTTGGCTTATAGCAAAAATTCTGACCAAAGCTTTGTTATTAAGAAAAAGTATAATAAGGAATCCTATAGTGGTACTGGAGATATATTTTCTTCAATATTATGTGGAATGCTTTTAAATGGGCACAGTTTAAAAGAAGCAGTAGAAAGAGCAAGCAGCTTTATATATAATGTTGTAAATTATACAAAAAGCTCTGGTGGAAATATTAAAGAGGGAATAATGTTTGAACCTTTCTTAAAGGAGTTGATATAAGTTGAACAATAAGAAAACGAAATTAATAGTTTTAACTGGTTTATTTGCAGCCATTATTTTTATAACTACAGCTTATATACTGCATATACCGACAGGCCCTAATGGGGAGTACATACATCTTGGTGATTCCTTTATATATTTGGCAGCATGCCTTTTACCAACACCTTACGCAATGGTGGCAGGTGCAGTTGGAGGAGCACTTTCAGATGCGTTGTCTCCTGGAGGAGCAGTATATGTAATACCAACTCTAATAATAAAACCATTATTAACTATATTTTTTACATCAAAGAGTAAAAAACTAATTTGTACAAGAAATGTTATAGCAGTATTTTTAGCAGGAGTAACGGGATTAGTTGGATATTGTATTGCAACAACAATTATTACAGGAAACTTTTGGGTTGCATTGCTAGACGTACCACTAGGTTCACTTCAACCTTTAGGTTGTGGTATTGCATTTATAATTTTTGCATTTGCTTTAGATAAAATGAATATTAAGAAGAGATTATAGGAGGAAAAGAAGATGAAGAGTATGACAATTTTATATACAATAGGTGATAGTTTATATGTAAACTTAACAAATAGATGCCCATGTAACTGCACATTCTGTGTAAGACACGAAAAAGATAGTGTGTGTGAAGGTGAAAATCTATGGCTTGAAAGAGAACCTTCAGCAGAAGAGGTTATTGAAGAATTTAAGAAAAGAAATTTAGAGGATTACAAAGAAGTAGTTTTCTGTGGATACGGAGAACCATTAGTTAGAATTGATGAACTTATAGAAGTATCAAAATACATTCGTTCTGTAAGTGATATAAAGATTAGAGTTAACAGTAATGGTTTGGCTGACCTAGTTCATGGTAAAAACACAGCTGAAATGCTTAAAGGATGGGTTGACTCTATTTCAATAAGCTTAAATGCGCCTTCAAAAGAAGAATATAATGAAATTACAAAATCTCAATTTGGATTAAAGGCTTTTGATGGACTTTTAAATTTTGCAAAAGAAGCAAAGAAGAATATAGAGGATGTTCAATTCTCAGTAGTTGATTGTATAACTGAAGATCAAATAGAGAGAAGTAGAAAAATATCAGAAGAACTACAAATTCCACTTAGAGTAAGAAAAATGATAGAGTAATAGTACTATGTTCTTGCCAGTCCACAAAAAATAGAGTATAATTTAACAGTTGAAATTATAAGAGACAGTTCGAAAACCTCCTGTCTTTAAATAAAACTAAGGGGATGTATTAAAAATGAGAAACAGAACAACTCAAAGATTGGCAAGAACAGCATTAGTAGCAGCTATTTATGCTGTAATAACTTTTGCTATTGCACCTTTTGCTTATGGCAGTTTGCAATTTAGAATTTCAGAAGTAATGGTTTTATTAGCTTTCTTTGATCCTTTTTATATAGGAGGATTAACTTTAGGATGTTTTATAGCTAATATATTGAGTCCTAATGGAATGATTGATGCAATTGTTGGAACGTTAGCAACTTTTATAAGTGTTTCAGCTATAAGTCTTACAGCTAAGTATATAAAGAATAGTAAAATATCATTACTTATAGCATCATTATGGCCAACCATATTCAATGCATTGATGATAGGTTGGGAGTTAAATTACATTTCAGGAGCACCATTGGTATTAACCATGTTAGAGGTTGCTTTTGGAGAATTTGTAGTGGTTACTATAATTGGTGTACCTGTATTTACTCTAATAAAGAAACGTTATTTAAAGTTGATAAGAGTTTAATATGTAAACATATATAGAATATATTAAAAGTCAAGTATTTAGTGAAAATACCTAGAGGTTGAGGTATTTATAAATGCTTGACTTTTTGTATTAAAACGAAGTTTGGACTTTATTACAAAATATTACTTATAACTTTGTAATAAATGTATTGTATAAAACCTTTACAAAGGAAAAGTAATATTGTACCATGAAATTATGTTAAACGATTAACGAAAAGGGATGGGAGTGAAAAATATGTTAGGGAAATTACTTAGTTATAATGTAGAAGAAAATAAGATAAAAGTAGCTTTTGAAAAAGGTGAAGGGTATATTACAGTTATTAAATCAGGAATAATAAACTTTTTTGTTCCATTACTAAGAGAAGAAAAATTATCAAAGGCTGTTGAAAATTTAACAGTAGAAAAGTGTGAATTTAATACTACATTAAAAGATGAAGTGTTAACTGTTTCGACAGAAGAAATTAATGTAAAGATATACTCTGATTTTAAAGTTGATGTATATGATAAGGCAGGCAGCCTATTATGTGAAGATTATAGAGGAAAGAGAGAACCTTTTGTAAGAAGAGCTGGAGATTTTAAATTAGCAGAAGATGAAGGACATGAACTTGCTAAAGATTTAAAAGATAAAGTTTATGTAGCAAAAACTATGGAAGAAGATATGTTCTTCTATGGCATGGGGGAGAGAACAGGTTCTTTAAATAAAAGAGGATATCACTATAGAAACTGGAACACTGATAACCCTAATCCACATGGGGAAACCTTCGAACAATTATATAAATCAATTCCGTTTTTAATTAATTTTAGAGAGAATAAAAGTTTTGGATTATTTTTTGATAATACCTTTGAAAGCAGTTTTGATTTAGGAAAAGAAAATCCTAATTACTATTCTTTTGCAAGTGTAGATGGAAATTTAGATTATTACTTTATATATGGACCTTCAGTAAAAGAAGTAATAAAGGGGTATACTCACATTACAGGAACAACACCATTACCTCAGTTATGGACTTTAGGCTACCAACAATGTAGATGGTCTTACACTCCAGAAGCAAGAGTAAGAGAACTTGCAAAGAATTTTAGAGAAAAAGATATTCCTTGTGACACACTTTTCTTAGATATAGATTATATGGATGGTTATAGGGTGT
The DNA here is from genome assembly GCF_024345225.1 of Clostridium sp. TW13. Classification (NCBI taxonomy): domain Bacteria; kingdom Bacillati; phylum Bacillota; class Clostridia; order Eubacteriales; family Clostridiaceae; genus Inconstantimicrobium; species Inconstantimicrobium mannanitabidum. The sequence continues at coordinate 2,053,832 of NZ_BROD01000001.1, read as the reverse complement.
TCACTTGGGATAAGAATAAGTTTGAAAATCCTGAAAAAATGTTAAAAGAATTAAAAGAGCAAGGTTTTAAGGTAGTAACAATAATTGACCCAGGTGTTAAGAAGGATACGGGATATAAGATATATGATGAGGGAATTAAAAAAGGATATTTTGCCACTGATAAAGATAATGTAGTATATGTAAATAAGGTTTGGCCAGGCGACGCTGTATACCCTAACTTTTTAAGTACAGAAGTTAGAAAGTGGTGGGCAGAAAACCAAAAAATAATGACAGAGACAGGAGTATCAGGAATATGGAATGATATGAATGAGCCTGCTAGTTTTAATGGGCCATTACCTGATGATGTTATGTTTAATGAAGATGGTTTGAAAGTTGAGCATAGAGAAATTCATAATGTATATGGACAACTTATGTCAAAGGCTACCTATAATGGACTTAAAGCAGCAACAGGTAAAAGACCTTATGTAATAACAAGAGCTTGCTATGCCGGAATTCAAAAATATTCAACTTGTTGGACAGGTGACAACCAAAGTACTTGGGAACATTTAAGAATGTCACTTCCAATGCTTATGAACTTAGGTTTAAGTGGAGTTGCTTTCTGTGGAACAGATGTAGGTGGATTTGGATTTGATTGTACAGGTGAATTGTTAAGCAGATGGGTGCAGGTAGGAGCATTTACTCCATTATTTAGAAATCATAGCTCAATGGGTACAAGAGATCAAGAACCATGGGCATTTGATGAAACTACTGAAGCAGTGAATAGAAAATATATAAAACTTCGTTATAAATTGTTACCATATTTCTATGACTTAATGAGAGAAGCTGAAAAGTCTGGTTTACCTGTAATTAGACCATTATTCCTTCATTATGAAAATGATAGCAATACTTACGAAGTAAATGATGAATTCTTATGTGGAGAAAACATTCTTGTAGCGCCAGTAATTGAGCAAGGAAGAAAATGCAGAGTTGTATATCTACCTAAAGGAGATAAATGGATAGATTATTGGACTGGTGAGGAATTTGATGGCGGACAAAATATTATAAGAGAAACTCCAATTGATTTATGTCCAATATATATTAAAGCAGGAGCAGTACTTCCTTATTATCCAGAGCAACATTATGTTGGTGAAAAGCAAATTGATACTTTAGAATTACAAGTATTTTTATCAAATAGTGATGAAACAAGCAGTAAATATATTAGTTATGAGGATGATGGAGAAAGCTTTAATTATAGAGATGGAGTTTACAATGAATATGAGATTAGTGTAGAAAAGAAAGAAGTTACTAATATTAATCTTGTAAAAACTCATAATGGATATACTCTAGCATATAAAGATATTAAATTTACAGTAAATAATGCAGAACCAACTGAAGTGATTGTAAATGGAGAAGGTTGTGCCTTCGAAAAAGTTGGAAATGGTGTTGAATTTAAGATTACTGCAAAAGATGATATCAATATAGTTATAAGATAAATTCTATTAAAAAGTCATATATTAGTATTTAGCAAAAATTAATAGGTATAAAATAAGTGGTTATCTCAAAACATTTCTTTATAAGAAGGGTTTAGATAATCACTTTTTATATTTGAGGTGCTTTCTGAAAATAAGTAATTTCATATGTTAATCTATTTTTTGATTCTTAAAATAAATGTTTATATTATTAAGCAGTTAGTATATAATATTCCAAAGCGTATAGATATTTTCCATTAAGGCATCTTCAAAAAATAAGTAAGTATATATGCTAGTCTATTTGTACTTGTTATTTATTTTCAGATGCCTAAGAATTTATATATATTAATAATTTTTAGCACGAAACGGAGGGATAAACATGAAAAAGATCGCAGCATTTTTTGATATTGATGGAACAATATATAGAGAGGGTTTAATTACTGAAGTATTTAAGAAAATAATTAAATATGAGCTAGTAGAAGGAAATAAGTGGTATAAAGAAGTAAGACCTTCATTTATTCAATGGGATAAAAGACAAGGAGATTATGATACCTATTTATTAAAGATGGTAGACATATATACTGAAGCCATTAAAGGAATAAATCAATACCATATTGATTATGTGGCTAAGAAGGTCATAGAGCAAAAAGGTGACAGAGTTTATACTTTTTCTAGAGAGAGGATAAAGTGGCATAAGGATAATGGACACGTAGTAATTGCTATTTCTGGATCACCTATGGAATTAGTTAGAGAAATGTCACTAAAATACAATATGGATGATTATAGAGGAACTATATACCAGATAGACGGAAATAATTTATATAGTGGAGATATAATTCCTATGTGGGATTCTGAAAGTAAGAAAAAGGCTATAGCAGAGCTTACCAAGAAATATGATATAGATTTAGAAAACAGTTATGCTTATGGAGATACTGCAGGTGATTTTAATATGCTTAAATTAGTTGGAAATCCATATGCTATTAATCCTACAAAGGAACTTTTATCACAGATTATGGATAGTGAAGAAATTAAGAAAAAAATAAATGTAATTGTAGAAAGAAAAGATGTAACCTATAAGCTTGATGTAAATTGTCTATCATTAATATAGGCAGAGCTTGTATTGTTTTTCTAATAATATGGGTGTAATATACAATAAGATAGCTTTAAAAATAAATAATTAAGGGGGAATTTTCATGTCTATTAAAGATAGAGTAGAAGAACTACGACAACTAATGGAAAGCAAAGGAATAGATGCATACATAATTCCATCTGCTGATTATCACCAAAGTGAATATGTAGGGGAATTTTTTAAGTCAAGACAGTTTATTTCAGGATTTACAGGATCAGCAGGAACTGTTATTGTAACTAAAGAAGAAGCTGGACTTTGGACTGATGGTAGATATTTTATCCAAGCAGAACAACAACTAGAAAACAGTGGAATAAAGTTGTTCAAAATGGGGGAAGAAGGAGTTCTAACTACAGATGAGTACTTAGTTAAGAATATGAAAGAAAATTCTACTTTGGGTTTTGATGGTAGAGTTATAAGTGCTACTGAAGCTATTAGATTAGAAGAAAAATTAAAATCTAATAAGGTTAAGATTGAACCTAAGTATGATTTGATAAATGATATATGGGAGGATAGACCTTCTATTTCTAAGGAAAAGGCATTTTTACTTGATGTAAAATATGCAGGTAAATCCTTTGAGGAAAAGCTTGTAGAGCTTAGAGAAAAAATAAAAGAAAAAAAGGCTACTATTAATGTTTTAACTAGCCTTGATGATATAGCTTGGTTATTCAACCTAAGAGGTGGAGATGTTCTTTACAATCCAGTTGTATTATCCTATGCTGTTGTAACCTTGGATTCTGTATATTTATTTTTAGATAAAGAAAAATTAAGTACTGAAATTTTAGACAAATTCTCTAAGGAGAATATAATACTTAAAGATTATGAGGAAATAAGTGAATTTGTTAAAAACATAGATAAATCAGAAAAAGTATTATTGGACAAAGCTAAGGTTAACTATTTAATTTATAACAATATACCTAGTGAAGTTGAGAAGATTCAAGAAGTTAATCCAACTACATTGTTGAAAGCAATAAAAAATGACGTTGAGATAAACAATTTAATTAATAGCCACATAAAAGATGGAGTTGCATTCACAAAGTTTATGTATTGGGTAAAAACTAACATAGGCAAGATAGAAATGTCTGAAATAAGTGCAAGCAAAAAGCTTGAAGACTTCAGAAGAGAACAACCAGATTTTATTGAGCCAAGCTTTAGTACAATCATTGGATATAAGGAACATGCAGCAATGATGCATTATAGTCCTACACAAGAAAGTAACTATAAGTTAGAACCAGAGCATATGTTATTAATTGATTCAGGTGGACAATACTTTGATGGTACTACTGATATAACAAGAACTTTAGTTTTAGGAGAATTATCTGATGAACTTAAGTTACACTTCACTGCAGTAGCAAGGTCTATGATAAATTTAGCTAAGGCAAAATTTTTACAAGGGGTAAGAGGGATAAACCTTGATATATTAGCAAGAGGTCCAATTTGGAATCTTGGAATAGATTATAAATGTGGTACAGGGCATGGAGTAGGATTCTTATTAAATGTTCATGAAGGACCAAATGGTTTCAGATGGAAGGCTGCACCAGGCAAGCTTGAAAGTGCTGAACTAGAACCAGGTATGGTTACAACTGATGAACCAGGAATCTATATTGAAGGTTCTCATGGAATAAGAACTGAAAATGAAATAGTTGTAAGATTAGCAGAAAAGAATGAGTATGGTCAATTTATGAACTTTGAAGTAATTACTTATGCTCCAATCGACCTAGATGGCATTGATGCTGAACTTATGAATAAAGAAGAGAAGGAATATTTAAATGCTTATCATAAAACAGTTTATGATAAGGTATCTCCATTCTTAACTGAAGAAGAAAGAGAATGGTTAAAGAGATATACAAGAGCAATATAAACTGATATAAAAAGATTCTGTGGCTACGAAATTATTCAAAGCTACAGAATCTTTTTGTTTTATCTATTTTTTTCTTGACGCTTTGTGCATTATAGTAAAACATTCCTCTAAGTTTTTTGCTGGAGCAGCTAAATTTTTTCTTGATTATCACCAGATAAATATATTGAGCTTAAATCATCAAACATAAAAATCGTAAATTCAGGCTTTGAATCAGTTGAAGCTTCAGTTACTTCTCCCCATAGTACATTATTAGTGTACTCTCCCAGATTGTACCCTTTAAAATTATATTTTTTATCTCCAATCTTTATCGTTCCTATTAAGTCTTTTCTTTTGGTAGAACCTTTAATTAGCTCTCCTGTATATAATGTTCCATCTATTTCTAAGTCTACAGGTGCAGAGCTATTTATTCTATCAGTAGTTACAAATGCATTTTTAAATACCTTATGATATTCTACAGGTCCGCCTACGATATATTTATTAGGGATAATTGGAACAAATAGCACAAACAAAACTAAAAAGGCAATTAGATATTTAATATTTTTTTCCTTAATATCTTCAAGATGAACGTCCCCCATTTTTTATGATAACGTTTAAAAATGTGCTTCTGACTAATTATAACCTGTAATTACATTATATTCAAATATATTTATTGCCGGTACTTTTTTTGTAATAACCTAGAATATCACCATTTCTAGTGAAATTTAATTTTCAATATAACATTAGTATTTAAGAAAGTTGTCTATTAAAAAATGAAATCACTTGTTTTGCTATTGTGTCAGGATAATCTATGCCTTTAGCTTTGCAAACTTCTTCTGCATCTTTTTTGAATAGGATTATACTCTTTTTTATCGTAGCTTCTATATCATCGCAATCTGCATTTGTAAAATATGATTTTAAATGTTGTTGTTTCTCCTTTGGAATGCAGTGTTTAATTTTACTTTCCGATGAACCCCAGTCTAAGGTATCATATTGGCTTAGCAAGAGGTCTACATGTGAATGAAATAGTATATCAATATTCTTAATTAATTTGAAAATATCTTCTCTCTTAAAGTATTTTATCAACATATTGGCATGAAACCAATATGTGTCCATAGCTCGAATAGGATCAGGTCTATAATTATCTGTAGTATAACCCTTAGCAAGAAACTCAGCTACTTCTCCAGTTCTATCAAAAATTATATTATCATTTGTACAACCTTTACAATGTTCTCTGCACATCCATTCTTCAGGATGATCAGCATTAATTATAAAGAAGTCAAACTGATGCAAATTATCACCTAAACGGATTAGACTGCAATAATTTTTATAATGTACATCATTAAAATCTTCACCCCAGAAAATCAAAAGTTCATCTGAAGCTTTAGCAATAACCTTAGCAAGATCTGTGGTAAACTTCTCAAAGTCTTTATCTGATACTAGAAGAATTAAATCATAGTCAGAATAAATATCTTCTGAGCCTCTACCTACAGAACCATAGTGCCATCCTCCCTTGCAACGTTCGTCCTCTTTCAGTATTTCTATTACTTTTTCAAATGTTAACTCTAAATCTTTATGCATAATTTATAACCTCCTCTTTAAGGATTATATTACTCTCTATATCGAAAGAAGTATTGTTACTTATTGGCTTGTTATTGTTAAATATTATCTTTTTAATGGAGTGAAAATAGTTTTTATTGAAAAGTTATAGTTGAGTCTTGTACAATATATAAATAAATAAAAATATATTGAAAGGGCTGAGATGAAGTGAAAATTAATAAATTAGATTTTATGTTATATGTGAAGACTGGAAAATTAAGCTTGATATTATATTTAATTGCTTCATTGATTATACTAATTCCAATATCTATAGCTCTTATTGCGGATATTCATTTTAGTTCAAATTTTAGTAGAGCATCAATAGGAGTAGCGTTTGTTTTTGTTTTAGTCGGAAAACTGCTTTCATTGATAAAAAAGAAAAAAGGAGATAAAAGTATACCTGCAGATGTTGGGCTTATTATAGGAATTACAATTGCATTTATAGCTTATATTTTAAAGTAAGAGCATCTAAAATTAACTCTAAAGTGGCATTTTAGCTATAAATATTTATATATATTACTATTTTTATATTTAAAAATGAAAATATAAATATATAAACAAAACATTTTCCAGCAGTTGCAAGGGCGATTAATTAGCACGTTTACTATGTGGGAATTTTTTGTAGAGTGGGAAAAGAAACTTATTTAAAATTAAGGGCATTAAAGTCAGAAGATAAGTTGAAAAAAATAATATCTATAAAGATTAGTGATAAAAAATATTGTTGATGAGAAATTCTTGTCAGTAATATTTTTTTATGTGTAAATTATAATCTTTCAAATAAAAAATCAAATTGTTTTAAAAAGTAGTGAAGGTATTATTAGAGAGTTATGTTATAATTATCTAATGTGTAAATAGTAAGCTTGAGGTGTGATTATATTGAAAAATACTATGTTGGATATTGAGATAAAAATGATGATACCATTTGATACATTGGCTATATATTCAGATGACGACGACGATGAATATAATATTGAGCCAACATTTGTGAAAATAATGGAACTTTTAAATGTTGAATTTGATGTTCGTAGAATTATTGAAATATTATATAGATATGATAAGTATTTAGGAGGTTGCATTATGCCAAATGTGAAGTCTATATTAAATGATATTGAGAAGTTACCATTACATTAGAAAGAGCAAATACTATCAACTTTAGAAGAAATTCTTGTCTTAGGTTGGCAAGTAAGCCAAGTAGAACAAGAAGTTAAAGAATTTAGATTTTCTAAGGGGAAAGTATGCCCAATTTGTGGCTCTGAAACTATATCAAGAAATGGTAAGTATAATGGTAAACAAAGATATATCTGCAAATCCTGTAAGAAAACTTTTACTGACTTCACTAATTCTGCAACCTATAATAGTAAGAAAACATTGGATAAGTGGCTTAAATACGCTAAGTGCATGATTAATGGTTACTCTATTAGGAAAAGTGCTAAAATCGTAGAAATTAACATAGCAACAAGTTTCTTTTGGAGACATAAAATTCTCGATTGCATAAGTACATTTTTAGGTAAAGGATACGTTGATGGTGTTGTTGAAGCAGATGAAGTATTTTTTGCAGAAAGTTTTAAGGGTACAAAGCCTTCTAACATGCCAAGGCACTCTCGTAAAAGAGGTAAACAACAAGTTAAGAAAAGGGGTATCTCAAAGGAACAAGTCTGTATTGCTACTGCTATTGATAGGCAAGGTAATTTAATTATGGAATTAGCATGTAAAGGTAGAATTACATCTAATGAATTAGAAACATTATATGAGGGGCATATAGGACCTGATTCTATACTTTGTACTGATAGTCATAAAAGTTATATGCAATTTGCAAATGATTTATCATTAGAACACAAACGTATAAAAAGAGGTAAACATAAAGAGGGATTATATCATATTCAACATATTAATGCTCTTCATAGCAATTTAAAGAAATGGATGAATAGATTTAATGGTGTTGCAACAAAATATATGAGTAACTATATTAAGTGGTTCAAATGGCTTCAAATATTTGATACAGATAAAGAGATAGTAAAGGCTAAGAACTTTATGGTTCAAAGCAATGTAACACATTCATATATCAAAGTAAAAGATTTAAAGAATAGAGAGCCAATGTATATATAACATATGTGATATTTTGTAAATTATGTTATAATAATCATTATGCAAAACTATAATCTAATGAAAAATAGTAAATTATGACGAAGTACTGAAAATTTATATTTTGGATGGGGGTCAATGTTGTGGATTCTATTTTATTTAAAAAAAACTTAAAAAAATACTATAATACAGAAGCCAATTTGAGAAATAAGTACGTAATGGAAGAATGGAAAATTAGAATTAGAGACAATTTTTATAATCTTATAAAATCGGAAAATAAAGTAACTTTGCTTGAATTAGGAGCTGGTGTGGGTTATGATAGCCAATTCTTTTTAAACAATGGTTTAACTGTTGTAGCTACCGATATATCGAGTGAGATGGTGAAGAGTTGTAAAGAAAAAGACATTGAAACTTATGAACTCGATTTCTATAATTTATCTAAATTAAGTAAAAGATTTGATTGCATTTGGGCAATGAATACTCTTTTGCACGTTCCTAAAGCAGACCTTCCAAAAGTATTAAATGAAATAAATTCTGTTTTAAATGAAAACGGATTATTCTATATGGGAGTGTGGGGTGGAGAAGATTTTGAAAAGGAGTATGTAAAAGTTGAAGTTTCAAGCTCTCCACGTTTTTTCTCATACCATTCTGAAAGTAAACTTAAAACAACTTTAGGTAAACATTTTCAACTGGTTTCATTTGAGCAGTTTGATGTTGAAAAAGAGGATAAAACAAAAGATACTTTTCAATCAATAATAATGCGAAAAATGTAAGAGTATCACTTACATAGTATAAGCATTATCAGAAGTTTTTTACTTCGTACTGTTCTTTTATTGAGTATTATAGGTGGACAATCCCACCTATAATTTTAAAAGGCTATATTTCAACATCATATTAAAACATAGCCTAATAATAATATAGTATGTTGGGGTACAGCCGATATACGTGTATATGTCAGCTGTACCCGTAATTTTTGTATCAACTCTTTTTACAGAAATAAAAAAGACAAGAATAAAGTTGAAAAACCTCACTTGAAACTGATACAGTGGATTATATGTGTGAAGAACCAAAATAAAAATATAGTGATTTAAGTATTAATTATATTGTATAATAAAAGCATGAAATTTTATCTACAGAATGGATAATGGAAAGGTAGTAATGGTAAAATTCTTATAGGTTGATTTATCACAGTATTTGACTAGTAGGTGAGCAGAAAACCATGGAGAGGTATAATATAGGAGGTTTTATGGCACTTAATAATAAATTACAAATTACAGATTCAGTTGAACTTGCTAGAATGGAAGAAAAATTAAGTAAAAAGAAAGCCATTGAATTATTCCAAAGTGGATATTTAGATAGTTTAGAAGCAGGAAAGTATAATACATTAGCTGAAATTCACAGGTATTTATTTGAAGATATATATGAGTTTACAGGAGTTATGCGTGATGTAAATATTGCAAAAGGTAATTTTAGATTTGCTCCGGTTATGTATTTAAAAGCATCTTTAGAGCATATTGAGTTAATGGCTCAATCAAACTTTGATGAAATAATTGAAAAATATGTTGAAATGAACATTGCACATCCTTTTAGAGAAGGGAATGGAAGAAGTGCACGAATTTGGCTTGATTTAATACTTAAAAAAGAGTTAGGTAAAGTAGTAAACTGGAGTCAAGTTGATAAGAATGACTATTTTCTTGCAATGGAACGTAGTCCTATAAAAGACATTGAGATTAAGTATCTTTTGAAACAAGCATTAACTGATAAAGTCAATGACAGAGAAATTTATATGAAGGGCATTGATACGAGTTATTATTATGAGGGTTATACTGTATATAAGACAGAAGAATTATAATAGCAAGGTGGACCTAAGGTCAGCCAAGGACTCTCGGGGTTGTTAACTTACTCGTTCAAAGCACTTATTTACGCAAAAAGAGCCATGGAAGCATGTACGGCATATATAAACTATATTGTTTATATAGCTAGTCCATCTCCATGGCTTTTAAGTTACATTTTCTTGTGAACGAAATCACCAATCAAAATGTTATTTGTAGAATTCTTGAGTTGCATAATATTTGTCGCCTATTTTGTAAACTCCAATTCCTATACTGATATAGTTTGTTGATAGTATATTTGCTCTATGTCCTGGTGAGTTCATCCAATTTGTCATAAAGTTATCTGCTAAAGTAGAATTACCTGTCACACCTTGAATGTATGCTATATTTTCTCCCCAAGCCATGTAATTAACACCATCAGCCTTCATTTTTTCAGTTATAAGCTGACCTTCAGGATTTTTATGATCAAAGTATCCTCTATCCCCCATGTCTTGAGACTTAAATCTTGCATAATGTTCCATTGTTGAGTTGTAGCTTAATTGTGGAACACCAGCTTTTGCTCTTTCTTGATTAACTTTATTAAATATTAACTGTTCTATTTCTGCAATATATTTATCACTTGCTGTACTACTTGGCGTAACTGTAGTTGCTTTAGTAGCAGTTGAACTGTTAGTACTTGGGTTTGTAGTATTTGTCTTATAGTTGGTTGAATAATTAATATTTGAGTTAGGGCAATTTACAGTTTGACCAGTTGAAGCTATAACTGTAGCAGTTTTATTATCTGTACACTGATTTGATATAGCTTGTACATCTGCTTTTGAATTATTAACACCTGCTACTCCATTTGAAGATACAGGACAATTACTTCCATTACTTGCGTTTGATACAATCTTTACTATATTTGAAGTGTTACTATCTTTTGTATTTGTTGATACTCCAACTACTTTTGAAGCTAGATTTAAAGATTGAGCTTTATTCCCTATATTAGAAATTCCGAAAGCAACCATTCCTAGGCTTAAAATTACTCCTGATGTAGCTAATAATTTTATGATTTTATTATTTTTCATAATTAAATCCTCCTCAGATTTGTATTTTGTAGCCTGTGCCTATAAGATAACATGGAACTCAGACTAAATACAAAGGAGTTTATTGGTAGTATATGAATATTATTTACTCAATTCGTATATTAACTAAGTAAATTAATGGAATACATTTTTTCATAAATCATATTAAATCATTACATATCAATGCGTTAAGCGTACATTTTTCGAAAAACTTTAGAGCTAGATTCATGGTAAATCAAACCATTAAATCTAATAGATACTTATTCAGACTAAGAAAGTTCTTATATTAGTTTATTTTATCCACCTAATGTTTTTACTTTCATTGGTATAGGATAATAATGCTCCCCCTACTTCTATAGTTCTTATTACGGATGTTCATTTTAGTTTGAATTTTAGCAAGATATCAATAGGAGTAGCATTTATTTTTGTTCTAAGTGGAAAACTGATTTCCTTAGTAAAAAAGATAAAAGGCGATTAAAGTATACCTGCAGATGTTGGTTTTATTATAGAAATTATAATTTCATTTATAGTTCATGTTTTAAAGTAAGAGCATCTAAATTTAACTCCAAAGTGGCATTTTAACTATAAATATTTATATATATTACTATTTTTATAGTTAGAAATGAAGAAATGAATATATAAGCAAAACAATTTGGAGCAGCTGCAAGGTAGATTAATTAATATATTAAAATACTATTTTGATGATTTAACCTGGTCTTTAATTAATATTATATGGAATATAATGGAAAATATGATATAATGTTATTTGTTAGTAAGTTTACGATGTGAAAATTTTTTGTAGAGAAGGGAGTAGGAAATAATATGATACAAATAGGGCAAATACGAGAGATATATAAAGATGATAAATATCCTTCAATAAAAGATCTAATTAATAAACCTATTAAGGAAAAGAAAAAAATCATTGAATATATGAAGAAGTGTAAAATAATTGCAGCTGCACCTGCAGTAGTTAGAGATATAGTTAATCCTAACAATAGAGTTCCTGAACTTTTTTATATGAGTGATGGCAAATATGAATGGAGATCTGATGTTATTTATTATGTAGAGAAATATGACATAGAACTACCAGAAGAGTTTATTCAACATATATTAAGTCAAAAAGTGGGTTTAAATGCTAACAGAGTATCCATTAATAAGTTTTTATAATTCGTTAGTCACAAAAGGAGTAGTGTGTAATATTTTGAAATCAATGTTATAATTAGGAAGAAAATTCATTGTAATTTATAAGGAATAAATTTAACTGGAGGCATTGATATGAAAAAATACGAGTATAAATGTGTTCGCATAGGAGGCGGTGCGGAGAAAACCTCAAAAGTATTAACTGAATACGGACAGCAGGGTTGGGAATTAGTATGTATATGGTGGGCTTGGCATTATTTAAAAAGAGAAATAGAAAATTAATGTACTTAGGCATGTTGATAAAAATTTATATATTTTCAACATTATTTGAAACATAGCCCAATAATAATTAATGAAAAACAGGCTAGCTAATGATGTAGTCTGTTTTTTTGTGTGCTGAATGGATGTAAGTTGTATGTAAAGTATTTGTGTTGAGGAGTAAAAGGTGGACAAAAAATGAACATAAGATGGAAAGATCTCATTTTAAGTAGGAATGTAGAAGCGTACCATAAGTAAATGAGGTTCCATTGTAATTTTAGAACGTTTCTATTTTTATGACTAAAGTAATGGGATATTTAAACAAACGTCACTAGAATTGTAGTTACATTTATTGTAAGATGGATTTGTAGGAAATAAGGAGCATTCCTATGATGAAAAAATCTAAGAATAATGAATTATATTATAGAAAGTTAAAGATTATTGAGGGAGAGGATTCTTATGGCAAATTTAATTAGTATGGTAGCAAATATACTTATGATAACTTTTGTATTATTTAGTATATTTTCATGGAAGAAAAGAGGGGTTAAGGCTAAGAATGAGATAGGAATTAAATGGAGAAAAAACTCATGGGTAGACATAATTTCAGGCATAATTATTGGCTTTATAGCTATGTTGGGGATATTTTTTGTGGAAAGAGGATTATCATTTATTAGTGTCACTGCTGTGAATATAGGAAGATTAAGTATTGTGACTTTAAGTCAAATTTTGATAATGGCTGCACTTGAGGAGCTTGCTTGTAGGGGATTAATGCTAAATGGATTAATGATTCTTACAAAAAAGAAGTATATATCAGTGTTAGCTAGTGCAGTTATTTTTGGTATGGCTCATGCAGGAAATCCTCATGCAACAGTTATTTCAATAATTAGTAATAGCTTAGGTGGAGTTATGTATGCAATTGCTTATTTAGAAATGAAAAATTTATTTTTTCCTATTGCACTACACTTTTCATGGAACTTTTTTCAAGGACCTATATTTGGATTTCCTGTAAGTGGACTTAATTTTTCAGGTATGATTTCTCAAAGTATTACTTCAAATAATACTAACTTAATGGGAGGTTTGTATGGTCCTGAGGGTGGAATTATTGGAATAGGATTTAGAATTTTAGTGATAGTACTTACATTTATATATGTCTATATTGTAGTTGGAAAATCAAAAGATAATAGATGCAAATATGATTGTGAATATTAAAAAATAAATGGTGGATTTAACAAAGATATTGTGATGAAGATTACTTTTACAAGTTGAAATATTATATTATAAGCAATAATGAATTGACAAAATATGTTATAATAAGAGAAAATAATACTTTTAAGGTTAGATAAAGTAGCAATTTATGGAGGAGAATAGCTGTGGCTAAGGTTAAGTTGACAGTAGTAGAGAGTAAGTGTAGGTGTGGGTATTGTAAAAAGGGTGATAGTTATATTGTAGATGATTTATGCCCACCAATTTGTCATGAACTATGGAATTGTATGTATCCATTAGTATATGCATTGAAAAATGGTGCAAGCTTGGATTATGGAGATATTCGTTCTCCACAGTTCGATGTAAAGTGTCCAGATGGTGGTAGGGTTTGGATACATGGAGAAATTAGTGAAGAATAAATTATAAATGAATGATGAGAATTTATAATAATGAAAAAAGTTTAGGATAATGTATATAGGTGATATGATGGATAGAAATTATGTAATGACGGAACCAAAAGACTTAGTATGTATTGAGATGAAAAATGCTGGATTTGATTTAGATAATATTAAGATTCCTAAAAGAGTATTTTTATTAGCAGACAGTATTTATGATGCAATGGTTGCGAAAAAATGTGGAACTTATAAGTATCCTTTAGGTGGTAAGTTATATGTATTTAATGATAATACAGATGTAGGATTTATCAAAAGTCAGATGTGTTCACCAGGAATTGCAATACAAGCAGAGGATTTAATTGCTGGTGGTGTGAAAGAATTAATACACATTGGTTTTGCTGGTGGCTTACAATCTGATATGAATGTAGGACAGTGCCTTATTACAGATGGTGCATATAATGATACTGCAATTGCAAGACTTTATGGGTTTGACTATGATTTTATAGAAACATCTAAAGCATTAACAGATGAGCTATATGACTTAATGAAGAATAACTCTATTGATGTTAGGAGAGGAAAGCACTGGACAACTGATGCAGGGTACAGAGAAACATGGGGACAAGTGTTAGATTATAGAAGTAAGGGTGCTTTATGCGTAGAAATGGAGGGAGTTGGCCTTTTTACAATAGCTAAATATAGAAAATGTTTTGCTTCAGCTATTTATGTAGTTACAGATGTACTTAATGAAAATGGCTGGAGTTTAGGATGGGAAGGGAATGAAATAGATAGATCAGTGGAAAAAATAATTAAATTAATAACTTATTATTATAGAAAAGGAAGGAGAGAGGATTAATGAGAGTAGGGTACTTATAATATACCTTCTCATTAAAGATATTATATGGATAATAAAATGATTGGAATGTGTGGTACATACTGTGGTGTATGTGAATGGAAAGATAAAACAAATTGTCCTGGATGCCAAGCGTGCCAAGGTAAACCATTTTGGGGAGAATGCTCAATCGCAAAATGTTCAATCAGTAATGGGTATAATCATTGTGGTAATTGTTCTAATTTACCCTGTGATAAATTAAAAAATGCCTATAATAATGCTGAACATGGTGATAATGGTGAAAGACTAATTAACTTGCAAAATTGGAGAGCAGGAAAAGAAACTTACTTAAAATTGAGAATATTAAAATCAGAAGATAAATCAGAAAATTGATTAATAGTTTGAAGACAAAATAGTAGTGTACGGGGGCATTTAAGTGTGTGATTTAGAAATACGCAATAATGAAGTAGACAAGGCCATAGAAATTATGAGAGAAGTTGCTGAATGGGGAAGAAACAAAGGATTACGTGTTTGGTTAGATGAGTGGCTTACTGCTAATCAATTAATTACCGATGAAGCTCAACCATGGAATTAGATAGTAATAATCATTCAGTGTTCTTGTTGAATTATCATTTGGTATTGGTTATAAAATATAGGCGAAAAGTTATAGATAACAATATATCAAGTAGATTAAAAGAAATATTTGAGTATATATGCCCTAAATATAATATTACTTTAGATGAATGGAATCATGATAAAGATCATGTACACCTATTATTTAGAGGTTCACCTAATACAGATATATCAAAGTTCATCAATGCTTATAAAAGTGCTAGTAGTAGATTGATAAAAAAAGAATACCCTATAGTAAAAAAACAACTATGGAAAGAATACTTTTGGTCAAGGAGCTATTGCCTTATAACAACTGGTGGTGTTCCTATAGATATAGTTAGAAAATATATAGAAAATCAAGGGATGAAATGAGGTGTGGGGAAATGCTTAAAGCTTATAAATATAGACTTTACCCAAATAAAGAACAAAGAATCTATCTAGCAAAAACGTTTGGATGTACTAGATTTGTATATAATAGAATGTTAGCAGATAGAATTAAGTTTTATGATGAAAATAAAGATTTAGATATTAAAGCAATAAAATATCCCACACCAGCACAATATAAAAAGGAATTTTTTTGGCTCAAAGAAGCTGATAGCCTTGCTTTAGCAAATGCACAAATGAATTTAGATAAGGCATACAAAAATTTTTTTAGAGATAAGTCTGTTGGCTTTCCTAAGTTCAAGAAGAAAAATAATGCTAATAGTTATACTACCAATAATCAAAATGGAACAATATATATTGAAAATAATCATATAAAAGTACCTAAATTAAAATCTATGATTAAGCTGGAGCAACATAGAGAATTTATAGGAATAATTAAATCTTGTACTATGTCACAAGTGCCTAGCGGTAAATATTATATATCTATATTAGTTGATACAGAAAATATTCAATTGCCTAAAACAGATAAAAAAATAGGTGTAGATATGGGCTTGAAGGAGTTTGCAATATGCTCAGATGGATATAGAGAACCAAATCCAAAACATCTTAGGAAGTCTGAAAAAAGATTAATCAAATTACAAAGAGACCTATCAAGAAAACAAAAAGGAAGTAACAACAGAAGAAATGCAAGAGTAAAAGTAGCTAAGTTACATGAGAGGATAGCAAATCAAAGGCGAGATTTTTTACACAAGTTATCAATAAAGTTAATTAGAGAAAACCAATCTATAGTTATTGAGGACTTAAAAGTTAAGAATATGCAAAAGAATCATAAGCTAGCTAAAGCTATAAGTGAAGTTAGTTGGTTTGAGTTTAGAACAATGCTTGAATATAAAGCTAAATGGTATGGAAGAAAAATAATAATAGCACCATCCAATTATGCAAGTAGTCAGCTATGTTCAGAATGTGGATATAAGAATCCAGAAGTAAAAAATCTAAAACTTAGAGAATGGATATGTCCTAATTGTGGAACACATCATGATAGAGATATAAATGCTAGTAAAAACTTACTGAAATTAGCTACATAATTTTGGTATTATAGCGAGGTAGGTGCGACCTTTGGAGGGTGGGTAAACTTGCTACAGTAGTAGTATTGACCACGAAGCTCCCACTTCTATAAGTGGGGGTAGTTCACGATAGTTAAAGTAATTGAATTTGATAATGGAAAAGCAATGGCATTATACGAGTTGAGGCTTTAAAAGATAAGAAGTGTTAGATAAATAGTAATTTATTGAGTTGTTTAATATCAATTTATGAAGAAAATTTATAAACAACGAAATGTATAAATCAGAATTTATAGAGATGGTAGAAATGAATAATGTTATTAAAAAACAAAGATTATAGATTAGATTTAGAAAAGAGGTATTACTATGAATTACATTAAAGTAATTACAATATGTGGAAGTATGAGATTTTCAAGAGAAATGATGAGAATTTCAGAGGAATTAGAATTAAAAGATGGATATGCAGTAATTCAATGTGTCTATAATATGGATGGAGAAAAATATGAATGTCTTGACACTGAATTATTAGGCAAAATCCATCGCAGAAAAATAGATATAAGTGATGCTATTTATGTAGTCAATGTTAATGGTTACATTGGTAATAGTACAAGAAATGAAATCGAATATGCAAGGTCATTAGGTAAAGAAATATTATCGCTTGAACCATTAGAATTGGAACAAGTAAAAATACCCTAATGGGTGTGATGGTATAATTTCGATAAGTAATACAAATTAAAATTTCTGGAAAGGAATCAGCGATGGATCAAAATAGTATTTTAAATAAATTACCAAGTGAAATAATACTAAAGAATGGAGTTAATTTAGTATTGGATGAAAAAATTCATCATGGAAAAGAAAATTTATCAGATATTTCTTGGTATCAATACAAAATAGTTAATAACAAAGAATTGGGTATTGTTTATGATAATATTTGTTTAAGTTTATTTCGAATAACAGAATCGGTTAGGATTGAAGCATCTAAAGAAATTATTAAAAAAAGAGTATCAAAAAAAGAAACGGTAAGACCCCATATTGATTATATGTCTGGGAATATTCATCCAAGTAAAGAATATGTAGAAAATCAAAGTAAAATTAGTGAAATACAGCAATTAGTATTGTGTAATGGCCTTGGACCACATACACCTGAAAAACAATTGGATGATGATTTTTATGTATACAAAAATAGCATAAGACAATCAGGAAGCAAGGTGCATAAGGCATGCTATTATCCACTTATTGATAACAATCTTAATTTACAGGATAATTGGAGATATCAATTATTGGAGGAAATATGGAACTTAATAAATTCGCCTAAACATATGTGAATTTATCTTATAAATAACCATACAAATTCCAATTTAATAAAGTAAAAAATTATAGTAAATTATTTTTTATTAATGAGGTATATGTTCTCCACAGCTCGATGTAAGGTGTCCAGATGGTGGTAGGGTTTGGGTACATGGAGAAATTATTTAAGAATTCATAGAAACAGATTGACATAATAATTTTTGGAGGAAATTTTATGAATACTGAATGGTCAGATTTAAACAAAAAAATGAATATAAATATAAAGAAAAAATCTACTTTCTATGAGGGTATTGACATACTGTTAGAGTTAAGAAAAGAATTAATGGAACAAATAATAGGATTCAAAGAATTGTTGAACAGAGAAGATTTTAATGAAATACCTTTTATAAATGCGAAAGGATATCATAATAAAACAATTGCCTATTCGTTGTACCATATTTTTAGAATAGAAGATATAGTATCTAATTCTTTGATTAAAAAAAGAGATCAAATATTTTTAAAAGATAACTATTGTGAAAGAATGAAATCACCTATTATATCGACTGGTAATGAACTGATAAAACAAGAAATTGCAATATTTTCATCAAAACTAAATTTGGATGAACTATATAAATATATTAATGATGTTGATGTTTCGACAACACAATTATTAAAAGAACTTTCATATGATAATATAAAAATAAAAATGACTGAACAAGATAAGGAACTACTTAAGTCATTGGATGTAGTTAGTAATGATGCTATTTGGTTAATTGATTATTGGTGTGATAAAAATATTCAGGGATTAATTCAAATGCCATTTTCACGACATTGGATAATGCATATTGAAGCCAGTCTTCGAATTAAAAATAAAATATACAAAAGCTGATAAATTTATACTCCCAATAACGTCACGTGATCTTTGGAATGAATTGAAATTTAAATAGGATTAAGGGATAAATTATTAATTTGTGGAGGTGATACATATGTTAATGCAACAACCAACTCTAGAAATGGTTGAGAGGTGGAAAGATGTATGGAGGGAATACAAAGACAAATTACTTCCAAATCGGAAGTCTGGCATAGAAGTTGTGGAATATTTAAAAAATAAGTACATTTTAAAGGAACTTAATGATGATAATGCAAAGCAGGTAGTAATTGATAATCTACTATACAACAAGTCACTTGCAGATAAGTTGCCTATGGGAGTAGAGACATCAGTATTTACATTTGTTATAGAAAATAAAGATAATGGGAAATTTCTTTATGAAAATCAAGATGAGATTTTTAAAGGAAATAATATCTTCGTTGGAATTGAGCTAAAATCAGGATTCTTCTGTGTTGAAGGTAGTAGTCTGCTTTGGGATGAATTATATGCATTCCGAGGATTAGATGAAAAGGATATTCGAAATTATTTTTGTGTTGCAGAGTATATTTCGTGTGTAAAAAAAATTGGCCTTCTAGAGGATGTTATACAATAAGTTTTAATTTTAGGATAATTAGTATAAACGATAATTATTACATAAATACTTGTGTATTTTAAGGAGAGACATAAGATGAGAATATTATATATTCAAAATAAAGAATCTAATGAAAAAGTTCTTATTAATTATCGAAGATGTTTAAAATGTAAATAATAATAGAATAGTTATGATTGAGCTATTACAAGATAGGCTAAAGTACTATTTTATAATAGCTTTTTTGTGTTGAGATGGTGTCTTAAGATAAAATATTATGGAAAAATATATGATATATGTATTTGTCTGTAACGAAATGTAGTATAATCTAAAATATCTACAAATAAATAACAAGTCCAAATAGATTAGCAGATGGACTTATTTATTTTTTCAAGATGCATATATAAAAAAAATTGAGCTTTTGGAGTGATTTGTTATGAAAATAGGATTGCAAGCATATATTCAAGGAACTGTTGAAGCAGTAGAATTTTATCAAAGGGCTTTTGGAGCCACTTTAGGGTATAATGTCAAGAATGATGATGGCACCTTTATGCATGCTGAAATAAACTTAGACGGACAACTTTTAATAGCATTGAGTGAAGCATCTAGCAGTGTTGGCATTGAGAATATAAAACGGTATTCCCCAACTGATTATCCAACAATGAATTTTAGTATTTCTTTAGAAAATGAAGAAGCTGTAAAAAAATCCTATGAGGTTTTGATAGAAGGAGGAAACATCTTACTTCCAATAGGACCACTGCCTTGGAGTGCTTGCTGCGCAAATGTTATTGATAAATTTGGGGTGTTTTGGTATATAAGTGTTTAAGCATGAAAATGTAAAAGGAGCGATTAATGGAGTTTAGAAAATTAGAATTAAACTATGTAGATGAAGCAGTTGAATTAGCAATAGAGGAATATAAAAATGAATGTGCCAACAACCAGCAACTGTTAGTTAAAGATTACAGAGATAAATTGAGGATGTTATTAATTGATATTTTTAATAGTAAGTATGGATTAGTGGCAATTGAGGATGAAAAACTTGTTGGATATCTAGTGTTTTTAGGTGGATTCAAGGGGCAGTTTGGAAATGTAAAAGGTTCATTCTCACCGTTGTTTGGAAGTGCATTTGCAGGTAAAAGTAGAAAAAAGACAGCTTCTATGTTATTTGAAAATGTATCTAATGTAATGATAAAAGATGGAATATTTAGCTTTGCAATATGTAAATATGCTCATGATAAAGAGATAGCAGAAGCGCTGATATTCAGTGGTTTTGGAATCCGTTGTAGTGATGCAATAAAAAATTTGGCTTATGTAGATGAAGTGAAGATGGATAGTGGATGTAGATATGAAGAAATTAGCTATCAAAAAGTCAGTATCTTAATAGGGTTAAAAAATGGTCTTTCTGATCATATGAGCGCAAGTCCTATATATATGCCTATAGCACATTTTACAGCTGACGAGTTTGTAGCAAAGTGTGCTAGAATGAAAAGCAGGTTTTTTGTTGCATATGCTGGTAACAGACCTGTGGGGTATATTGAAATCTGTAAAGAAGCTGAAACATTTATTTCAGAAGATCCAGAGGTGCTAAATATCTGTGGAACATACGTTGAGAAACAATGTAGGAATAGCTCAGTTGCAAATGAATTGCTAATGTATACTATGAAAATATTAGCAGACGAAGGGGTTAAGTATTTAGGGGTTGATTGTGAGACTTTAAATCCAACAGCACTTCGATTTTGGAAAAAGAACTTTGAATGCTATACCTATAGCTTTGTTAGACGGGTGGATGAAAGAATTGTAAATTTTTACAATAGTGGCAGTCTGAATGAATAGTAATGTTAAGGTTTTTACTATTGTACAAGTTAGATAAATTCTAAGTTAAGTGTTATTGGGAGATATACAATAATATAATACAGATTTATAAAATATGTGAACTAAAAGGGGGAAAAGCAATGATTCAATCAATTGTGCATATTGCTTTGGTAGTAAAGGATTATGACGAAGCAATAGAATTCTATACACAAAAACTTCATTTCACATTAGTGGAAGATACATATCAACCAGAGCAAGAAAAAAGATGGGTAGTAGTATCTCCACCAGGTTCAAATGGAACAACAATATTACTTGCAAGACCATCTAAGCCAGAACAAGAGCCTTTCATAGGAAATCAAGCAGGGGGGAGAGTTTTTCTTTTCTTAGGAACTGATGATTTTTGGCGTGATTACAATGAAATGAGAGATGTAGGAATAGAATTTGTTAGAGAACCTAAGGAACAGGATTATGGAACGGTTGCAGTATTTAAGGATTTATATGGTAACCTATGGGATTTGGTTGAGTTCAATGAAAATCATCCAATGTCCAAAAGAATTAAATAAAATCTTCTAGAACAAAAACAGTTAGTGTATTGAATTTGAGGAGGGATACTAATTGACTTATGTGTATCACTTTACAAGGAGAGAAAATGTTCCAACAATAATGCAGCAAGGATTGAATGTTGTTTCAAGGTTTAACAAACTTAATAGTAAACTACGAGAAAAGGCTATATATGCTTGGCTTATACCACAACATGATAAGATGGGGTATTTGAACGATGGAGAATATGTATGTTTACAAATAAGAGTTGAACCTCAAGATTGCTTTGTTGCAAATATGGATATTATTTCATCAGCATTTGTTAATTTTATTGGGACAAGCAAACAGGAGAGGAACATATCTTTATCCAAGGAGTTGGTTTCATATTATGATAGTTCAGCAGTACATATTGGTGAATATAAAACTGGTTTGTTTAGAGTTCCTGAAGTAATAATACCATATCATATTGAGTCTAAAGATATAGAAATTTGTCCCAATATAGATTCATATCAGAATTCTAACTTAATTGAAAATGAAATGATTTATAATGAAAATTGGTTTAAAAGAGTACAGTTTTTAGCAAATGATTATACAAATAAAAGAGAAGATATTATGAATATGTTATCAAATACTGGATTAATAAAGAAGATAGCGATGCATGATGATTCTGATGGCTTATTAGCTACATATGAGCTTATAGAAAGCAAAGAATATTTTACTATAAAACTAAGTGAAAAAATAAATATTTAGTGAGGTATGAGTATGGAACTTTGGGATGTATATGATATTAATAGAAATAAAACAAATAAAACTATGGTTCGTGGTGAAGCTTTTGAAAAGGATGCTTATCATCTAGTTATTCATGTATGTATTTTTAATTCTAATGGCCAAATGTTAATTCAGCAAAGGCAACCTTTCAAAGAAGGTTGGCCAAACATGTGGGATATAACAGTAGGAGGAAGTGCTATAAAGGGTGATACAAGTCAATCTGCTGCTGAAAGAGAATTGTTTGAGGAAATAGGATTAAGAGTAGATTTTACAAATAGTAGACCTCATATTAGCATTAACTTTGAAAAAGGATTTGATGATGTGTATCTAATTGAACAAGATGTTGATATCAATGAATTATCCTTGCAGTATGAAGAAGTTCAGAGGGTTAAGTGGGCTTCTAAAGAAGAAATATTTTCAATGATAGAAAGTGGTGAATTTATACCATATTATAAGAGTTTGATACAGTTATTTTTTGATACTCGAAAACAATATGGTTGCCATCAAGAAAAGTGAGAAGATATTGTTGTTTAGCAAATTACAATTTTGTGAGGAGAAATACATGGTAACAAAAATAAATGATGATAAATGCGAATTGAAACAAAACTTAGATAAGTTGCATACAACTGAGTTGGGAGTTGATCGAATTAAAAAGAATCTTTTTTTAGATGTGGACGATGTAGTAAAATGGTGCATGGACAAAATACTAAAATCTAATGCCATAATAGTTAGAAGAGGAAAGAATTGGTATATAGACATAGATGATTGTGAAATAACAGTTAATGCATATAGTTATACTATTATTACCGCTCATAAGATAAAAAAATAGATTGGAATTCTAATGAAATATTATACCGATAAATGGTAATGCGTAGAGGTGAATAGTGTGAGAGTATTAGTAATGAATTGTAGTCCAGTGAGAAATGGAGCAACTGCTGAAATAGTAAATATAGTCTTTGATTGTTTGAAAGTAAGATATGATGTAAGAAGAATATGTATTGATGATTTTGATATTCATTTTTGTAAAGGCTGTAGAACCTGTCATAATACTTCAAAATGTATTCAGCATGATGATATTAATAAGATAATTGAACAATATGAATGGGCAGATATTATTATATCCGTATCACCTTCTTATTGGGCAGATATTCCAGGACAATTTAAGGTTTTCATTGATAGGTGTACACCATGGTGCAATACACATGAACCACATGCAACTATAAGTAGTGGAAAGAAAGGATATTCAATAGCATTAAGAACAGGCCCCAATATGAAGGAATGCAATCGCATTATTGAAAGTATAGAGCATTTTTATGGACATATGGAAATTGAATGCTGTGATAGATTGGGTTTATGTTCAGTGGAATATAAAGAAGCAGTGGAAGAAAGAAAAAATGAAATTATAGAATTTTGTAATACAATATAGATAAGTTTCATTTGAGGAATAGATATATATATCGTTATTGTTTGCGAATGTGAAGTAGAAAATTTATGTGATTGGTAGTGGTTGAAATGTATTTATATCATTATTTTGATAAAACAATTGGACCCTTTGACAACTTATCAGACTTGCCGATTGATGAAGCAAAATCTATTCTTGATTTGATAAAAGTAACAAAACCAAATTCCTTTTATTAAAATTCCTATTGAGGAATTTGATATAAAGACTATTTCATTTACTTAAGGTGATTCAATGCCAGAATTTAGTCCCACAATTAATGATGGTAAAGAATATCGTAAAAAGCTTTATACTTATGATGAGATACTAAAAATTATTGAGAAGTATGGATTGCCGCAGGAGTGGAATGATGATGGAAAATATGGTCCGGAACGATATATTGAAGCTTATATATGGAGTGATGAAACAATTAATAAGTACAGATAATAAGCTCATCAGATACTTAATAAATGCATTTCTCAAATAGGAAACTGTTAAATTCCAATTTACCACATGACATTTCATAAAATATGAATTTAGGGAAGTTACTTTAAAGTAACTTCCCTAAAAAATTATACAATTATAATTTAAATAGCTATTAAGCATTTTTAGCAATTTCTGCATCCTTTTTATCTACAAATACGTTATAAACTAATCCTAATAAAACTAAAACTCCGCCAACAACTTTTCCTGTTGAAAGAACATGTAGTGTGAAATAATCTATGATTATTCCAGCAAAAAGTTGTCCAACAAATAAAAGTACTGTAGCATATAGAGCAGAGATTTTTGGAGTTATGTAGCTAGAAATTCCCACAACAACTACTCCGATAGCACCACCAATATATGCATATACAGGCAAGCCTAAAAACTTGTCAGGAGAATATCTTATAGTGTTGCTGCTAAACATAAAGAAAACTGTTGAAGCTATTAATCCAGTTAAGTAATTATAGAATGTGCCAGGTAAAATACCTATTTTATTAGCTAAGTTTGAGTTTATTATTCTACCTAAAACGTTAGTTAGTCCACTTGCTAAAGCAAGAATTATATTTAATATCATTATAATTCTCCTTTCTAATAAATTGTCATTACAATAAGGCCTACAACCATTATTGCAAATCCAATTAATTTTTTGTTATTGAACTTCACAACTTCCATACCAAAAAGTCCGTAGTGGTCTATTATGATTGAAGTAATTCCTTGTCCAAAAAGACCTAAGGCAACAGATAAGGATGCTCCTAAAGCTATCATTGCAGAATTACAGAATAGTACAGTGAAAACACCTATAAAACCAGCAGTATAAGTGAATAATGATATTGATCTATCAAAAGGAATTTTTAATCTTTTCACAGCTAGTACAAGTAAAATTGCAATTAATCCAACGATGTGAATTATAATAGTTGAAGTATAGTTTCCAAAATTCTTTGAAAGTATAGCATTAAAGCTTACCATTATGGTGACTAAAGCACCTGTTAAAATTGATAAAAAATTGTACATTATATTATGACCTCCTAAAACAACTAATACTAAATTAACATAACAATAAAGATAAATGCTATGACATATGTCACATGCACTTCAATATGTGTTATATTTATAGGTGGTAATTGTATAGTGTTAATTAAAACTTTAGAAATTATATAATGATAAAATCAAGATTATAAATGAAATAAAGGTGAGATTTGATGATAGAAATTATTGATGAGACTAAGCTTGTTTCTTACATTGAAAAGTATAGTTTGAATGATATGTTTACAGAGGATATGAGCTCATATATGCGACTTTGGAAATTTAATAAAGGAGAGCATATTTGCAGATCGGATGAAAATATAACTAAATTGTATTTTTTAGTATCAGGTAAAGCTAAAGTGTATACCATACTAAGTAATGGAAAACAGCTATTGCTTAGCTTTATTAGTCCTTTAGAATTGATAGGTGACCTTGAATGCATAAAGCTAAATCAGTTTCATTGCAATATACAGGTTATACAGGAAGCTTATTGTATATCTATTGATTTAAATATTATTAGAGAGAATCTAATGGATGATGGACGTTTTTTAAGATATATTATAAATAGTTTAGGTGAAAAACTTACTCAAAATACAAATAGCAATTCAATTAATCTCTTATATCCTTTAGAAAATAGATTAGCAAGCTATATTTTAGCTACATCTATTAATGATGAAGGGGAAGAAACCGAAATTATGCAGGATTATAATCTAACTGAAATATCAGAGTTGTTGGGAACAAGTTATAGACATTTATTAAGAACATTGAATAAATTCATTGAAAAAGGAGCAATTGCTAAGAAAAATGCTAGTTATGAGATAGTTAGAAGAGATATTTTGACAGATTTGGCTGGAGATTTATATGAATAAAATGAAAAATTTATAATAATATATATTTAATTAACTGTAAACAATTGTGAATAAATGTTTTATTGCTTGACAAATTCTAGTTGAAAAATGTAAGCTTTAGAAGTAGATAAAAAATAATTATTTAAATCATCAGATTAGGGAGGTCATAAAATGGCAGTATTAATTACAGGTGGAGCAGGTTATATTGGAAGTCATACAGCAATAGAACTTTTAAATGCAGGTTATGAAGTAGTCATAGCAGATAACCTAATAAATAGTAGTGAGATTGTTGTTGATAGAATAAAAGAAATTTCAGGTAAAGATTTTAAGTTTTACAACATAGATGTATTAGATGAAGAAAAAGTTGAGCAAATATTCAAGGAAAATTCTATAGAAGCAACTATTCATTTTGCAGCTTTAAAGGCAGTTGGAGAATCAGTAGAGAAACCTTTAGAATATTACCATAACAATTTAACAAGTACTTTGGTAGTGCTTAAGGTTATGAGAAAATACAACGTGAAGAACTTTGTATTTAGTTCTTCTGCAACAGTATATGGTGATTCTAAGGATGTACCATTTAGAGAAAGCTCACCTTTACAACCAGCAACAAATCCATATGGAAGCACAAAGGTAATGAATGAAAAGATATTAAGAGATTTATATAAAGCAGATAACTCTTGGAATATAGCACTTTTACGTTACTTTAACCCAATTGGAGCTCACGAAAGTGGTCTAATAGGTGAAAATCCAAAGGGAATACCAAACAATTTAATGCCTTATATAACTAAGGTTGCAGTTGGAGAGTTAAAAGAAGTTAAAGTATTTGGTGATGACTATGATACTCCAGACGGAACAGGAGTTAGAGATTACATCCATGTAGTTGATTTAGCTGTTGGTCATGTAAAGGCTCTTGACAAATTAAAAACAAAACCAGGAATAGTAACATATAATCTAGGAACTGGTAAGGGAGTTAGCGTGCTAGAAATGATAAAGGCAGTATCAAAGGCTTGTGGCAAAGATTTACCTTACACTATAGCACCAAGAAGAGCTGGAGATATAGCTGTTTGTTATGCAGATGCATCAAAAGCAAACAAAGAATTAGGATGGACTGCTGAAAGAGATCTAGACGATATGTGTAGAGATTCTTGGAACTGGCAAAGCAAAAATCCAGAAGGATATGTAAAATAGTATAGAGAATAATAAAGAGGTTGTTGTGTTATTATGCAGCAACCTCTTTTTGCATTTATGATAATAGTCAACAATATCTTATTATTACTTATTTGTAAATTGTAAGTTGTTGGCTAAATAGGCAGTTGCTATAGAAATAAATATGTATAAGTGATACAATAATAGAAAAATCAATTAAGCGATATATATTTTTATATGGTTATAGGTTTATATATAAATATTTATAGATTTTATCATGGTTTAAAGCTAGTATGAAAGGAAGAATATAGATGAGTAAAGAAAGAATATTAACAGGGGATAGACCTACAGGAAAACTACATTTAGGACATTATGTAGGATCGTTAAAAAGTAGAGTTGAATTGCAAAATTCAGGGTTGTATGAAAGTTTTATTATGATTGCAGACCAGCAAGCATTAACTGACAATGCTAGAAATCCAGAAAAAATTAGAAAGAGTTTGACAGAAGTTGCTTTAGATTATTTAGCAGTAGGAATAGATCCAACTAAGTCTACAATTTTTGTTCAATCTCAAATACCAGAACTAAATGAATTGACAATGCATTATTTAAATCTTGTAACAGTATCAAGATTGCAACGTAATCCTACAGTTAAAGAAGAGATTAAGCAAAAGAATTTTGAAAATAGTATTCCAGCAGGATTTTTTATTTATCCAGTAAGTCAGGCTGCAGATATTACGGCTTTTAAAGCAACAACTGTACCAGTTGGAGAAGACCAATTGCCAATGATTGAGCAAACTAGAGAAATAGTTAGAAGCTTTAATTCAATTTATGGGGAAATATTAGTTGAACCTAAAGAAGTATTACCTAAGGGGACTTTAGGCAGATTACCAGGAATAGATGGTAAGGCTAAAATGAGTAAATCATTAAACAATGGAATTTATTTATCAGACAGTGAGGATGAAATTAAGAAAAAGGTAATGTCAATGTATACAGATCCAAATCATATAAGGGTAGAGGATCCAGGTCAAGTAGAAAACAATACTGTATTTTTATATCTAGATGCATTCTGCAAGGATGTGGATACGGTTGCTGAAATGAAGGAGCATTATACTCGTGGTGGTTTAGGTGATGTTAAAGTTAAGAGATTCTTAAATGAAGTTTTACAAGCAGAGCTAGAGCCAATAAGAAAAAGAAGAGAGGAATTTGCAAAGGATATTCCTGAAGTGTATAAAATTCTTAAGAACGGCAGTGACGCAGCTAGAGAGGTGGCAGCACAAACCCTTAAAGAAGTTAGAGAAGCTATTGGAATTGAGTATTTTAAATAAATATATAGCTACTACTGAATAAGTAGACAAAAGTTTGATAATATTTAGTATAAGCAATATAAAAGAAATATATTGCTGTAATAAATCTAAAGGATGGTATTAAATGAAGGAAACAACGAAAGAAAATAATGAATTAGAAATAGATTTTCAAGAATTAAGTGCTACTGATGTTTGGGGTAAGATATATAATAAAGAGTTAACATCTAAAAAGACAATATTAGAGTATGTAGAAATTTTAAAGGTTCTAAAGCATTCTAATGCTACTGAAGAACAGATTCAAGAAAACTATAATTTTGTTTATAATAAAATAAATGAAATGGCCAGTACTGTGAAACCAAATACTATAATGTTTTTGAAAAATGCACTTAAAACTCAGCTTGGAAAATATGTTAAAGTGAAAGATCCAGTGGAAAAGAATTATTTCCTGGAATTTTTTATAAAAGCATATCCAGAGCATAATAGAAGAAAAGATTTTACATGGGTATTGATGGATATAAATGCTATTACTGAAGAGCAAATTTGGAATACCCTGGTATACATTAATAGAGAATACTTAAAGAGTCATAATGAATTAATAGAAGAAGAAAAGAGAGATATTATTAATGTTATAGAAAAGTTAGTTCGAAAAAATAATATAAAGTATATTAATAGATTAAAAAGTTTAGATACTCTACTTAGCTTATTAAAAATTAGAATATTGCCATTGAAGCAAGGGTTTGGTGTTAAATCATATAGATAATTAGTTAAATGTTTGTGATTTAATCACAGATAATCTTTAAAGGATTATTATATAATGAGCTTACAAGAAAACATAAATACAAGGATTTGTTGAATTAAGCATCTAACAATAGATTAGTATATGCACTTATTTTTAGAAGATGCTTTATTAGAAAATAAACTATCAGATAAAACAAATATGAAAATTAAGGAGAGTATATATGGAAAGAGTATTGGAACTTCGTAAAGAAGGCTATAATTGTGCAGAATCTATAATTAAAGCATTTAATGAGGAAACTGAATCAGACATTCCAGTATCAATTGCTAGTCCTTTTGGTGGAGGTATGTCTGTAGGGGGAACTTGTGGAGCTATTACAGGAACATTAATGGCTGTAGGAGCATTAAAAGGAAGAAATTCAAGTGAAGAGAAAAATAATTCAAGAGCAATGTCAAAAGACATTATAGATAAAGTAAAAGAAAAGTATGGAACAATAGAATGTATTGAACTTAAGAAAAAAGGTGTTACTTGTGAAGAAATAATTAAATACACCTATGATACATTTAAGGAATGTACAAAATAGAGTTTTCATAAAGTACCTACATGTAGTCTTAAAATAATACTCAATTGAGATTAAACAAAGATAAATAGATAATTTTAGAATTTCGTAGTGAAATGAATTGAAGGTTAGACATTTTTGAATAGATGTCTAACCTTTTTTATTGCATTAGACTTAAAAAGGCTAAAAAGCAAATATTCTACAATGATATAAGGCAGTAATTGACATATACATAGCAATGAATTACAATTTAATATAATATATGAAATTATAGGAAGTTGGGCGCTATAATTATAGATTTTTTATAAACATTTTGAAGTATTTACTACATGGTAATGAGGAGAGCAATATGGTTAACTTAATTAGAGTAGATCTAAAAAATTGCATTAAAAATGATAAATTTAAAATGGTTTTCTTACTTTTTATAGCGCTTTCATTATTGCCTTTTTTTATGATGTGTGCCGATGTATTTGGAGTAACTTCATTAGAATTATTTCCAACAGGAATTATGGGATTGACTTTAGGAAGGACAACACGCCCTGTATTAAATTTTATATTAATAATGTTACCATTAATTGTTTGCTTAATTTACTCTGATTCATATATATTTGAAAGAGATAATAATATATGTATTTACTTTTTTGCAAGAAATAAAAAGAGCAAATATTTTATTTCTAAAATTATTTCAATCTCAATTATAGTGTTTTTAACAGTTTTTTTTGCATTAAGTATAAATGAAGCATTAACATTTTTAGCAATACCGAATACGGGAGTACGGGGATATATGGGATTGCCAGATTATGAGCTTACAAGTAACATAAATCATTTCTTTTTGCAAAGCATCTTGGAAAGCAGTCCATATCTATATAATTTTTTGCTCATCATTATTATATCTGTTTACAGTTCATTCATAGCTATTATTGGTTTTAATATTTCAATTATATTTAGAATCAAAAGGATTACATTATTTATATGTATGTTTTTAGGGGTGCATTTAAGTGAAGTGATTTTACCTATGCAATTTACAATGGAGTCCTATATACAAGCTTTACCATATAAGTTAGAGTATTTTTTTATTACATTATTAGGTTGGTTAATTCTTTGCATCTTTACTGGAGTAGTAGGTATAGGCATTGAAAGCAGAAGATAGATATAGATGGGGGCGAGTGTTTATGAAAACAATTGTATGGAATGACAATAGAATAAAAAGTATATGTGTACTAACATTGATGATAATTCTGATGTTATATATATCTATTACGTTATCATCACAATTACATCATATAACTAAAGATATCAAAGATATGTACTTGTGTTATTTTTCCTATACGTTCATAAATGAGAGCTTTTCTTCATCAAAAATAATTATTTCTGCATTAAATACAATTCTTATTGTTTCTATATTTGCAGATAATCTTTCGTTAGAGTTAGAGAAGAATGCAGCATACATTTTTACTAGAACAAAAAAGATAAAAAAATGGCTTACCAATAAACTAATTTATATATTGTGCAGTATAATAAAAATTCAATTTTGTCAGTTTATAATAGCCTTTGGATATTTTGGTATTTTAGGATATAGAATCAATAACGTAAGTGAATTTATACAAGTTATTTTGAAATTATTTATACTAATTGTGTCAACGCAATATATTGCAGTTATAATAGCAAATTTAGTGAGTTTAAAGACCAATCAGGTTATTGGATATATAGTTAGCATTTCACTAATAATCATTAACTTAATAATCTTTTATAGTATTTATTTTACCAAGAGAGTATTGATTGGAATGATACCTTTTACGCAGTATATGATAACAATTCAAGATACTACCTTAGTTAATAGAAGTGTAAGGTATTTTTCTCATTATATAAAAAATTACTACTTTATTCATGCTTTAATTTTTAATATTGTATTCATAATAATCCTATTTGTATTAGGAAGAAGGAGTATTGAGAAACATGAATTTTATTAGGAGGAAATATGGAATATATAGAAGTTAAAAATGTTTATAAAGTAATAAAAGGTAATATAATTTTAGAGAACATAAATTTAAGTTTAGAGAAAGGAAAAATATATGGGTTTGTAGGGAGCAATGGAGCTGGTAAGACTATGTTATTCAGAACAATTTGTGGATTGATTAGACCTACAGAAGGTGAGGTGGTTATAGATGATAAGATTCTTTCAAAAGAAATAGATTGTCCTAGTTCTTGTGGAGTAATATTAGATACACCAGGATTTTGGGAAAATCAAACTGGATTTGAATGCTTAAAAAATATAGCCAGCATTAAATCAATTATTGATGAAGATACTATATCTTTATGGATGTTAAAACTTGGTCTAAATCCAAAAAATAAGAGAGTATTTAGAAAATATTCATTAGGGATGAAGCAAAAATTAGCATTGGCACAGGCTTTTATGGAGTCGCCAGATTTGCTTATTTTAGATGAACCTACTAATGCTTTAGATGAAGAGAGTATAGATAATTTGAAATTAATTTTAAAAAAAGAAAGAATACGAGGTGCGACCATTCTTATAGCCAGTCATAATAAAAGGGACATTGAGGAACTTTGTGATAAGGTATTCAAAGTAGATTCTGGAAGGATTGCAGAGGTATAGTTATGAAGATATCAAACAAGTTATTTATAGGAATCATAATAGTTTTTATATTAAGTGGTTTAGTTACTGCACTTTTTACTAGAACTTCTATTACTGAATTTCAATTTAAAGATATTTTCAATAAGGCAAGTACATTGCAATATTATCCTTATACAGATGTGAAATTCTCTAATGGTTCATTTGCGGATATAAATAAAGTGCAAGATACTAATTCTATTTATAAGTATATTTTAAAAGGAAAGATGACTGGAAAGAGAAAAATTTTATATGGGACTGTGATAACAGAAATAAAAGTATCAAAGGTATTAAAAGGAAATCTTAAAGACGAGACTATATATATTTATGAACCCATAGCCATAGAAAATAAATCAGTCTGGACATTTGAAGGATATAATTTTATTAAACCCAATAAAGAGTATATATTTTGTCTTACTGATTCCAAGAATAAGAAAGAAAAGAACAGGTATACATTTCTAAATCCGTTTTATGGAAAGTTTCCTTTGACATATAAAGAGGCTGATTTTGGGATTTTCAGTGAAGATCAATTAAGGGGAAAATCAGTTGAAACATATGATAAGTTTTGCAATTTTGAGCAAATCTTTATTTCTAAAGAGAAAAAGGAAAAGTATTTTTCAGAATATAATAAAATTATGAAGCTTGCTAAAACACAATAATGTATCTGAAAATAAATAATTAATGGGGGAGTTTATCAATTATGATAATCAAAGCAAATAATCTTTCAAAGGTATACAAAGGAAAAGTACAAGCTGTTAAGAATGTTACCATTAGCCTTGAAAAAAGTAAATTTTATGCTATCATGGGACATTCTGGTTCTGGCAAAACTACTTTATTGCAATTATTAGGGCTTCTTGATAAAGCGACCAGTGGTGAATTATATATTGATGGTGAAAATGTAGCAAATTTAAATGAGAATGAAAAAGCAAAAATAAGAATGGGGAAAATAGGTTTTGTATTTCAGGCATTTTATTTAAATCCTAAATTAAAGGCATATGAGAATGTAATGCTGCCAATGTATATAAATGAAAATTATCGAAATGATGATTTAAAGGAAAAGGCAATGAACTTATTAGAACAGCTTGGGATGTCTGATAGGGCTAAGCACTACCCAAAGGAACTTTCAGGTGGAGAACAGCAAAGAGTTGCCATTGCCAGATCTCTTGCAAACAATCCAGATTGTATATTTGCAGATGAACCTACTGGTAATTTAGATATTGAAAATGAAATAATAGTTTTTGAGATTTTAAAAAAGTTATCTAGAGAAGGTAAATGTGTTCTTGTAGTAAGTCACAATGAAATTGTAAAGAAATATGCAGATAAACTTTTTTATATGGACAAAGGAATATTACGCGAGGAGATTAGCAATGAAATTTAAATATGTATTGAAGCTTTCTTTTAGTAATTTATCAAGAAGAAAAGTAAAGACAATAATAAGCATTTTATTAATGACTGTCGCATTAACTATATTTATATTAACCTTATCATTTTCCTCCTCCCTCAACCAATATTTTAATTCCAATCTTGAAAATAATGTGGGATGTAGAAGCTTATTTGTAGATTATGATTACAAATTGTATTCTGAAGCCAAAATCATAGATATAGTATCAAAATATCAACATGTTAGTGCAGCAATTCCACAAGGAGATCTTGGGCAACAGATTAGCGCTGACCAATTTGTAGGACAATTTCAGATACCAAACATAGGAAGTAATAATGGTGAGATAATGATCAAAGGAGGGAATAATAAAACTGTTCCTAAAATAATAGCAGGGAGAAACTTCAAGGATGATGAAACGAATGTTGCGATTGTACCAGATAAATTTATACCAGACTCAAGGATAGAGAGTGCCAAAGGAATAAAAGCTGACTCTATTTTAGATGGAAAGTCTTTATTGGGAAAAGAAGTTATAGGAAAGTACAATTCAAATAATAGTAGTAAAACATATAAATTTACTATTGTAGGTGTTTTTGATACAGATAAAAGTAATGAAAATGGGGACATATTTTATGTGCCATATAAGGATATAGACATAATTTATAGAGCTCAGAATGAATCTATAAATAATACAACCGAAGGAGGATATCCTATTGAAATTGTTGTAGATAATTATAAAAATGTGGATGCTGTGATGAACGAGTTGTATAAGAATAATATGGTGCCAAGTGTAAAGGTTAGATTAAATACGCAATTGCCGTTATATATAAATCTTTTAGGTGGTGGATTGTCAGTTGTAATATTTATAGTTGTGCTAATAAATATTGCTATGACCACTATTAATTCTATAAAAGATAGAACTTCAGAGATAGGAATGTTAAAAGCCATTGGGTATAGAAATAAGATAGTTTTATTAATGCTTAATCTTGAGACTATTATTATAGGAATAATAGGCTTTGTTATAGCGATGGGGATTTCGTCAGGAGCGTTGATTTATGTTTCAAGACGTATTAAAGACCAAAATCCAACTGATAATATGCATGTTTCAGCTAATTTAATAGCTGTCTTAATTGCTTTAGTTCTTTCTGTTATAGTACCAGTTATAGCTTGCATTTCCTCTAGTATAAGAACTATGAAGATACAGCCCTCTTATGCTATGAAAGAATAAATAAGATTGGATGGATAATTATTATGTTTAGATTATTAATGATTGCAGTAAAAGATATCTATAGGCAAGCTTTTAAAACTATAGTATTTTCAGTGATAATAGCCACATGTATAAGCGCTTTAATAATTGCATTAAGTTTGAACAAATCAATAAGTGATGCTATTGAAAGTAACATAATAAATTCTATAACTAGCAGACAAGTACTTGTGGGTGCAAATAATACAGGGGATAAGTCTTTTGAGGAGTATCTAAAATATTTAAGGAGTGTAAAGCATGTAGAAGATGCCTATAGATATGTAAATCCAATAATGGCAGAAGTCAGTCAAGATAGTGTTTTATCAAAAGGATCATATGTATTGAGCTCTGGTAATGAAAAGTATTTTCCTAAGGTTATAGATGGAAATGATATAGATAAGAATGAAAAAAATGTGGCAATTATACCACAAAGACTGTATATCCAAAATACTAATGGAAAGTTAAACGAAGTTGTAGAGGGAAAATCCTTTATTGGAAAAAATATAAACTTAGCATATAAGAACGAAGGAAAAGCAACTAGATACACTTATAGATGTAGGGTGGTAGGAACTTATAAAAATGAATTAAGTGAGAACAGCAATAAAATATATATTCCGTTAAATGATATGTATGGGATATGTAATGATTCGGGACAATATGAATCAAGGTCAAACTTTTTATTCACCGTTATAGTAGATAAGAAGGACTATGTAAATGATGTAATTAAAGAACTATCTTCAAAAAATAATTTTAAAGCTGAGCTATCTAAGCCAAAAGAGGGTAGCGAAGTTGGGAGTTATAAAGTGGTATCAAAAGTGAGCGGATATATGGTGTCTTCAATATTTATTTTTTTACTAATAATGTTATATATTTGTGTAACTAATATAGCTATAAATAGTAAGCAAAACCTGTGCATATATAAGGCTTTGGGGTATAACAACAGGCATATATTCAAGATAGTTTTTCTCGAAGCTGTGATTATTTCTATTATAGGTTATATAGAGGCTATACTAATATCAATATTAGCCAATAGTTTTCTTATAAATCCAGTTATTAATTCTAGGGCTACTATTCAATTATCGGTTTCAATATCAATTATTTCTGTGATTATGCCATTGGCTATACTCATACCAATAGATTTCATAGTAAGTTTATTTGCTTATGTTAAGTTTAAAAATATATATCCAGCTATACTGATGCGAGAAGATTAATAATAAATTTATATTAATAAGATTATCTTTTCAAAGAAATAACTAATAAGAGGCTAAGCAGAATGATTGATAAAAAATCACTCTGCAATAGCCTCTTTCATATTTTCAACAAAATAAACATTTTGAATTTATATACCTTAAACTAAGGATTACATTTTGAATATATAGATGCTGTAAGGTTCAAGGATAAAGCTACCGTCAAATACATATTCCTTTTTTGTTAACAAATCAATAGCTTTTTCTTTAGGAAATTTATAATTTAGAACATAAGGCTTTTTTTCAATGTTTATTGCAATTATTATTTTTTCATCTTCTAGTTCACGAGAAAAAACATACTGATGATTTGTTAAATGTTCTTTTTTATAGTTTCCAAAAGCCAATGCTTTTGAATCTTTTCTTATTGCAACAAGTGATGATATAAACTTTGTTAAATCATTATCCTCTAATGAATCTAATTCTAGAGCAGGACGAAGAGCTGAATCTCCCTTAGACTTATCACCTTTTAATCCCCATTCACCTCCATAATATATAGAAGGAATTCCTGGCATAGTGAAAAGTAAGCCATAAGCCAACTTCAAATGATTAGGGTCAGTAAGCACACTGGCAAGACGTACGACATCATGATTTTCTACAAAAGAGTATAAAGGTAAATCTTTATATATTCCACCATTTCCGAATTGACGATTTAAAGAATATTCTATCTCAAACATATTTTCTGAGTTGAAACTAGAATAAATTCCTTTATAACATTCATAATTTGTAGCAGAATCAAGTAGGTCTTTCCCTACTATAGAATTATAGTCTCCATGAATAATTTCTCCAATTAAAAAGAAGTTTGGTTTCAATTTTTTACAGAAGGCAGAAAGTTCTCTTATAAAATTTTTGTCTAGGGAGTAGGCAACATCCAATCTTAAACCGTCAATATTAAATTCAGTTACCCAACTAGAAATTGCACTGAAAATATGATTTTTAACATCAGCATTATTTAAATTTAACTTTACTAAGTCATAATGACCTTCCCAGCCTTCATAATAGAATCCATCATTATCGTAACTATTTCTATTAAAATCAATATAAAACCAATCCTTGAATTTAGAATTTTGTTTATTAATCTGTACATCTTTAAATGCCCAAAAATCTCTGCCTACATGATTGAATACGCCGTCTAAAAAAATCTGAATTCCAGCTTCGTGCAATGAATCACAAACTAATTTAAAATCTTCATTTGAACCAAGGCGCCTATCAATTTTTAAATAATCTGCTGTATCATACCCATGTTTTGTAGATTCGAACACAGGGCCTAAATATAGGGCATTTATTCCTAAGGTATTAAGGTGTTCTATCCAATTTAAAATTTTTGTAATTCGTGGTTTTGGTTCTGAGTTGAAATTGTTGATCTCTTCAGCATTACAAAAGCCTAAAGGATATATATGATAAAATACATAATTATTTTGCAAGTCCATATTTCAATTCTCCTATTATTTTATTATTCTTTATTATGTATATTTTAAGTCATAATGAAAATAAATACAACAGGGTTAAATTAGGGGAAAAAAGTTTAAATATGGGGTATAAAAAGGAATGAACGAAAAAATTCATTAGGTGAAATTGTGCTGTCAAAATTATCGTATATAATTTGCAAATTATGAAAAAAAGTAATAATTCTTAATTAATAGGTGAAAAATATTTGGGGGAAAATTTAGAATATATAAAAAAATACGAATCAGTTAAGGAATAAAGAGTTGTATAATTCGCAATAGTACGAATTATATTTAAAAATATATCTGAAATGTTGACATTATTCATAACGTAGTGGTATTATAAATTTAGAAAAAGAAAACAAATATAACCAAGTAATCATAAAATTTATATTATATATTTGTGGAGGGCTACATGATTAGAAGTGTTTTTGTAGAGAAAAGAACTGGGTTTAATGTTGAAGCCAAGAATTTAATGGAGGATTTGCAACATAACTTGCAAATTAATGCTTTAAAGGATGTCAGAATTTTAAATAAATACTTATTCAAATTGGATGATGACAGTCTATACAATCAATCTATCACTTCAATATTTTCTGAACCACCAGTAGACATGGTATATGAGACTATGCCAGAACTTAATGATGGTGAAATTGCTTTTGGGGTAGAATTTTTACCAGGGCAATATGATCAAAGAGCAGATTCTGCTGCAGAATGTTTTCAAATTTTAAATTTAGGTCAAAGAATTGAAGTTAAATCTTCAAAAGTAATTATATTAAAAGGAAAGCTTACTTTAGATGAAATCGAAAAGATAAAGAAATATTACATAAATCCTGTTGAGTCAAGAGAGGTTGAAGTTACATCAACTCTTTTAGAGGAAAGTTATGAAGAACCAGAGGATGTGAAAGTATTAAATGGCTTTATAGCATATGACAGAGAAAAGTTAACAGAATTTCATAAAGAATTACAACTTGCAATGAGCATTGAAGACTTAGAACTTATCAGAGATTTCTTTAAAGAAGAAGGAAGAGAACCAAGTTTCACTGAAATAAAAGTAATAGATACTTATTGGTCAGATCACTGTAGACATACAACATTTTCTACTAATATAAAGGAAATTGAAATTGATGGCAGTAAGTTTACTGAACCTATAAAAGTAAGTTTAGAAAATTACAAGAAATCAAGAGATTTTCTTTATGGAGAAGATACAAATAGACCAATCACATTAATGGATTTAGCAGTTATATCTATGAAAGAACTTAGAAAAAAAGGTCTTTTAGATGATTTAGATGTATCTGAAGAAATAAATGCTTGTTCTATAAAGGTAAAGGTTACTGAGGAAGGAAAACAAACTGATTATTTAGTAATGTTTAAAAATGAAACTCATAACCATCCAACAGAAATTGAACCTTTTGGTGGAGCAGCAACTTGTCTTGGGGGAGCAATAAGAGATCCACTTTCAGGTAGAACATTCGTATATCAAGCTATGAGGGTCACTGGGGCAGCAGATCCAACAGTTAGCATTGCTGATACACTAAAAGGAAAGTTACCACAAAGAAAGATAACTTTAGGTGCAGCACATGGATATAGTTCATACGGAAATCAGATAGGACTTGCAACTGGTCAGGTATCAGAAGTATATCATCCACAATATGTTGCAAAGAGAATGGAAATTGGGGCAGTAGTTGCAGCAGCACCTGCTGAAAATGTTAGAAGAGAAGAGCCTAAAGAAGGAGATGTAATAATTCTTCTTGGAGGTAAAACAGGTAGAGATGGTTGTGGTGGAGCTACAGGCTCATCAAAGGAACACACTACAGATTCTTTAGCTAAATGTGGTGCAGAGGTACAAAAAGGTAATGCACCAACAGAAAGAAAGTTACAAAGATTATTTAGAAATCCTAGCGTAAGTAAATTAATTAAGAGATGTAACGATTTTGGAGCAGGCGGCGTTTCAGTAGCAATAGGTGAATTATGTAGGGGCTTAGATATTAACCTTGATTTAGTACCAAAGAAGTATGAAGGTCTAGATGGTACAGAACTTGCAATTTCAGAATCACAAGAAAGAATGGCAGTGGTTGTTGAAGCAAAGGATGAAAAAGCATTTATAGAATATGCAGAAAAAGAAAATTTACAAGCAGTTACTGTGGCTAAAGTAACTTCAACAGATAGATTAAGAATGTTCTGGAGAGGAAAAACTATTGTTGATTTAAAGAGAGAGTTCTTAGATACAAATGGAGCTACTCAATATGCTAATGTAAGAGTCAATGCTCCTAAAGAAGAAGAAGACTTCTTTAAATCAAAAACAGAAGGTACTATAAGAGCAAATTGGGAAAAGACAATTAAAGACTTAAATGTAGCTTCACAAAAAGGTATGGTTGAAAGATTTGACTCAACTATAGGCGGGAGAACAGTGTTAATGCCATTTGGAGGAAAGACACAGTTAACTCCAGCAGAAGGAATGGCTGCAAAAGTAGCAACTGAAAAGGGAATGGCAGAAGAAGCAACTATCATGACATTTGGATACAATCCATACTTATCAAGTTGGAGTCCATATCATGGAGCTTATTATGCAGTAATAGAAGCAGTAACTAAAATGGTAGCTTGCGGAGGAAAGTCAAAGAACATAAGATTAACTTTCCAAGAGTATTTTGAAAAGCTTGCAAAGGATGAAAATAGATGGGGAAAACCTTTCAGTGCTTTACTAGGTGCTTATGAAGCTCAAGCTCAATTAGATATTGCAGCTATTGGTGGAAAGGACAGTATGTCAGGAAGTTTTGAAAACATTGATGTACCACCAACTTTAGTAGCTTTTGCTATAGCAGTAGAAAAAGCAAAAAATGTTATATCACCAGAATTTAAGAAAGCAAATTCAAAATTAGTGTATGTTAGGACTCCAAGACAGGAAGATGAATTAATTGACATTGCTGAGTTCAGAAAAAACATGAATATAGTTGAACAATTAATTGAAGATAAAAAAGTACTTTCAGCATATTCAATTAAGTTTGGTGGAATAGCAGCAGGAATATCAAAGATGAGTTTTGGTAATCATATAGGAGCCGAACTTAATGAAAGTGTTGTAGAACTAGGACTATTTGATGAAAATTACGGTTCTATGATTTTAGAAGTGGAAGAAAACTTTGATGTGGCTTCACTTAATTCAGCAGAGTTCATTGAAATAGGAAGAACAATTAAAGAAGAGAGTATAAAGGTTGGGGGAGAAACCTTTGTAATCAATGATTTAATAAAATTATGGGAAGAAAAACTTAATTCAGTATTTGAAATAAAGACTAAGGATACTGATTGCAAGATAGATGCTAAAGAGTTTGTAAGAACAGAGGCAGTGGTATCACCAGCTATCAAAGTTGCAAAACCAAGAGTATTAATACCAGTATTCCCAGGCACAAACTGTGAAGATGATTGTACAAGAGCCTTTGAAAAAGAAGGAGCAATTGTTAATCAGATAGTAATAAATAATCTTAACAAGGATAGTTTAAATAATTCTTTAAAGGAATTAGAAACTCTAATTAAGGAATCTCAAATAATAATGTTACCAGGTGGATTCTCTGCAGGAGATGAGCCAGATGGTTCAGGTAAGTTTATTGCTAATATTTTCAGAAATGAAAGAGTAAAGATTGCAGTAATGGATCTATTAAAAAATAGAGATGGTTTGATGTTAGGAATATGTAATGGCTTCCAAGCTCTAATTAAATTAGGACTTGTACCATACGGGGAAATACTTGATATAAATGAAGAAATGCCAACACTTACTTACAATAATATAGGTAGACATATGAGTTCAATAGTAAATACTAAGATATTATCTAATAAATCACCATGGTTTAATGAAGTAAAGGTTAATGATATTCACCAAGTTGCAATATCTCACGGGGAAGGTAGATTTGTAGCTTCAGAGGAATTAATTAAAAAACTTTTAGATAATGGTCAAGTAGCTACTCAATATGTAGATCTTGAAGGTAAGGTAAGAATGGATATGCCATATAATCCTAATGGTTCAATGCTAGGAATTGAAGGTATAACTTCACCTTGCGGAAGAGTTTTAGGTAAGATGGGTCATTCAGAAAGAATAGGGGAAAACTTATACAAGAATGTTGAAGGAAACTTCGATCAAAAATTATTCAAATCTGGGGTAAATTATTTTAAATAATATAAATGAAACAAAATTTAGCTTGCAATAACAAAAGAAATTCTCTTGAGATTTCTTTTGGGGTTGTAAGATTTAGTGGAGGGAAGTTTAAATGAAAGTAGCCATTTTCTTTGGAAGTAAATCAGATACTGACACTATGAAAGGTGCGGCAAAGGCATTAAAGGAATTCGGAGTAGAGTATAAGGCCTTTATATTATCAGCACACAGAGTGCCAGAAAAGTTAGAAGAAACTTTAGAGCAAATAGAAAAAGAAGGCTTTGAAGTTATAATTGCTGGAGCAGGACTTGCAGCTCATTTACCTGGTGTAATAGCTTCAAAAACTATATTGCCTGTAATAGGAATTCCAGTAAATGCAGCCTTAAATGGTTTAGATGCATTGTTTTCAATAGTGCAAATGCCAAAAGGTATTCCTGTAGCAACAGTTGGAATCAACAATAGTTATAATGCAGGAATGTTAGCAGTACAAATGCTATCACTTAAATATCCAGAAATCAAAGAAAAATTGATTAATTATAGAAAAGAAATGAAGGAAAACTTTATCAAAGAAAATGGAGAAGGGGTCGATTTATAATGGAAAAATTAGAAATGTTATATGAAGGAAAAGCAAAGCAAATTTACAGAACAGCAAAGGAAGACGAAGTAATAGTTTATTATAAAGATGATGCAACAGCATTTAACGGAATCAAAAAAGGATCTATTCATGATAAGGGAGTAATGAACAACGAAATTACTTGTGCATTATTTGAATTACTTGAAAGCAAAGGTGTTAAAACTCACTTAATTGAAAAATTAAATGAAAGAGAACAACTATGTAAAAAGGTTGAAATAGTTCCACTTGAAGTTATAGTAAGAAATGTAGCAGCAGGAAGTATGGCTAAGAG
This sequence comes from Clostridium sp. TW13, assembly GCF_024345225.1. NCBI lineage: Bacteria > Bacillati > Bacillota > Clostridia > Eubacteriales > Clostridiaceae > Inconstantimicrobium > Inconstantimicrobium mannanitabidum. The sequence goes on along the minus strand of NZ_BROD01000001.1, from coordinate 2,010,576 downwards.
ATTAGGTCTAGAAGAAGGAACAGAATTAAACACAACTATATTTGAAATATGTTACAAAAATGATGATTTAGGAGATCCGCTAATAAATGATTATCATGCTGTAGCAATCGGACTTACAACTTTTGAAGAATTAAAAACAATATATGAAATGACAGCAAAGATTAATGATGTATTAAAAGAATTCTTCTTAAAAGAGAATGTAAAATTAATAGATTTTAAAATTGAATTTGGTAGATACAATGGTGAAATACTATTAGCAGATGAAATATCACCAGATACTTGCAGATTCTGGGATGCAACAACTAATGAAAAACTAGATAAAGACAGATTTAGAAGAGACCTTGGAAATGTAGAAGATGCTTATATAGAAATCTTAAAAAGAATTAAAAATGAGCAATAAGAGAGGGTAAGATTATATGATTATGGATCCAACTTTAGACAAGTTAAAGGAAGAGTGTGGTGTTTTTGGAGTTTATTCAAATAAACCAACAGATGTGGCCAGATTAAACTATTATGGTTTGTATGCACTGCAACACAGAGGTCAAGAAAGTGCTGGTATTGCAGTGGCAGATGGAGAAACTATAAATCTTCATAAAAATCTAGGATTAGTAACAGAAGCTTTTAGTGAAAGTGATTTAGATAAATTAAAAGGTCATATTTCTATAGGTCATGTTAGATATTCAACTACAGGTGCTACAAATGTAGAAAATGCACAACCATTACTTACATCTTGTAAGTTAGGTCCTATCGCTATAGCGCATAATGGAAACTTAGTAAATGCAGATGTAATAAGAGAGCTACTTGAAGACTCAGGTTGTGTTTTTCACACAAGCATAGATACAGAAGTTTTAATAAGTTTAATTGCAAGATCAGCAAAAAAAGGAATTGAAACAGCAGTATTTGAAGCAGCTCAAGCAGTTAGAGGTTCATTTGCCTTAGTGATTGCAACAAAGGATAAATTAATAGGAGTAAGAGATCCTTATGGGATAAGACCACTTTGCTTAGGAAAGATAGAAGATGGTTATGTTTTAACTTCAGAAAGTTGTGCTTTCGATGCTATAGGAGCAGAGTATGTTAGAGATATTCAGCCAGGTGAAATAGTAACTATAGGACCTGATGGAATAAATAGCTTTAAATATTCAGAAAACACTGGTGGTACTACTTGTGCTTTTGAATATATTTATTTTGCAAGACCAGATTCAATAATTGATGGAATCAATGTCCATCAAAGTAGAGTAAGAGCCGGAAAGCAACTATTTGCAGAATCAGCTGTAGAAGCAGATGTAGTAATTGGAGTACCAGATTCAGGAATACCAGCAGCTATTGGATATGCAATGGCTTCAGGAATACCTTTTGATACAGGTTTTGTTAAAAATAGATATGTAGGCAGAACTTTCATTACACCAAACCAAGAGATGAGAGAACGAGCTGTATCTGTTAAGCTTAATCCATTGAAATGCAATGTTGAGGGAAAAAGAGTTATTATGATAGATGATTCTATAGTTAGAGGAACAACTTCTAGACATCTAGTAGAAGCTCTTAGAAAAGCTGGAGCAACAGAAGTTCATTTTAGAGTGGCTTCACCAGCTGTAAAATATCCTTGCTATTTTGGTATAGATACACCTTATAGAAAGGATTTAATTGGTGCTAATAATACTGTAGAACAAATTGCAGATATTATAGGTTGTGACTCTTTAGCATACTTAAGCATAGATGGACTTAAAAAGGCGCTTGGAGAAGGCAAACAATATTGTTTAGGATGTCTATCTGGAAAATATCCAGTAAGTACACCAATAGAAACTTCAAAAGATCACTTAGAAAGGTAGGAAAAATATATGATAACTTACAAAGATGCCGGAGTTAATATCGAAGAAGGTTATAAGAGCGTAAACCTAATAAAGGAATATGCAAGTAAAACCTTAAGCAGCTATGTTTTAAATGGACTTGGAAGTTTTGCTGGAATGGTAGAATTACCAGAGGGTTATAAAAAACCAGTATTAGTTTCAGGAACTGATGGAGTTGGAACAAAGCTTGAAATAGCTTTTAAGACAAAGAAATATGATACTGTAGGTATTGACTGCGTTGCTATGTGCGTTAATGATATTTTATGTCATGGAGCTAAACCATTATTTTTCCTTGATTATATAGCTTGTGGTAAGCTTGAAGCAGAAGTTGCAGCAGATCTAGTTAAAGGAGTTGCTGAAGGATGTCTTCAAAGTACTTGCTCACTTGTAGGTGGAGAAACTGCAGAAATGCCTGGTTTCTATAAAGAAGGGGAATATGATATCGCTGGGTTTGCAGTTGGGGTAGCAGATAAAGATGATATTATTGATGGTAGTAAGATAGAGGATGGTCACATATTGATAGGAGTAGAATCTTCAGGAGTGCATTCAAATGGATATTCTTTAGTAAGAAAACTTGTTACTGATTTAGATGAAGAACTAAATGGTAAGAAGCTAGGGGAAATCTTACTAACTCCAACTAGAATATATGTAAAGCCAGTTTTAGAATTATTAGAGAAGATAGATGTTAAGGGGATGGCTCATGTTACTGGTGGCGGATTTATTGAAAACATTCCAAGAATGTTTAAAGATAAAAAGCATAGAGCTGTAATTAATAAATCATCTTACGAAATTCCTGAGATATTCAAGTATTTAATGAGCAAAGGAGTTTCAGAAGATCATATGTACAATACATACAATATGGGGATTGGATATGTAATTTGCATTGATAAAAAAGACAAGGAAGAAGTTATAAAGACTATGGCTGCCTATGACTTTAAGTGCCATGAAATAGGTTATGTTGATAGCTGTGAAGGTGAAGACATATGCTTAAAATAGCAGTTTTAGTATCTGGTGGTGGAAGTAATCTTGGGGCTATTATTGATGGGGTAAAAAGTGGGGAACTTAGCAATGTAGAAATTAAATACGTTATAAGTGATACTCCAGAAGTTTATGCATTAGAAAGAGCGAAAGAAAATAATATACAGGGCATATTACTAGATAAAAAACAATATAAAAGTAATTTATCAGATGAAATACTTAAGTTAATAGATGGAGAAGTAGATTTAATTGTTTTAGCTGGATTTTTCTCAATTTTATCAGGAAAACTGCTAGAGAAATTTAAACATAGAATAATAAATATACATCCATCACTTATACCAAGTTTTTGCGGGAAGGGTGCTTATGGAATTCATGTTCATGAGAAGGCTCTTGAGTATGGTGTGAAGGTGTCAGGATGTACTGTACATTTTGTTGATGAAGGGACTGACACAGGAGCAATTATTCTTCAAAAAGTGGTAGAAGTTAATGCTACTGATACACCAAAAGAACTTCAACTTAGAATAATGGAGAAGGAGCACGAAGCTCTTCCAGAAGCTGTTAAGCTAATAAGTGAAGGTAAGGTTAGAGTAGAAGGAAGAAAAGTATTTATTGGATAATAGATTGTGTTGCTTCAGCTGATTATTGGTTGAAGCAATATATGTATCTGAAATAAAAAACAAGGTCAAATAGGCATATCCTATAAATCTATGTACTTTCATCAGATGCTTCAATAAAAAAAGTATAGTTTAAGGAGTGGTTTCATGTTAAAGAGAGCATTAATTAGTGTTTTTTATAAGGACGGAGTCTTAGAAATGGCAAAGTTTCTTCAAGATAGGGGAGTAGAAATAGTATCTACAGGAGGAACATATAAACATTTAAAAGAGAACGGAATCAAAGTAATAGATGTTACAGAAGTTACAAATTTCCCAGAGATGTTAGATGGTAGAGTTAAGACTTTAAATCCATACATTCATGGTGGAATTTTAGCGATAAGAGATAATAAAGAACATATGGAAACAATAAAAGAAAAAGAAATAACTCCAATAGATCTAGTAATTGTTAACTTATATCCATTCTTTGATAAGGTAAAAGAAGATTTAGAATTCCAAGAAAAAGTTGAATTTATAGATATCGGTGGTCCAACTATGCTTAGGGCTGCTGCTAAGAATTTTCAAGATGTAATTGTTATTAGTGATAAAGATGATTATAAAGAAGTAATGGCTCAAATAGAGGAAACAGGGGATGTATCCTTCAACTTTAGAAAGAAGTTAGCTGGTAAGGTGTTTAATCTTATGAGTGCTTATGATGGAGCTATTGCAAACTTCCTTTTGGAAGATGAGTATAATGAATATTATAATATTTCTTATAAGAAGGTTATGTCATTAAGATACGGTGAAAACTCACATCAATCTGCTGCATACTATAGTTCTCTTACTGAAGATGGTGCTATGAATAATATAGAACAATTAAATGGTAAGGAACTATCATATAACAACATAAAGGATATGGACATTGCATGGAAGGTTGTTAATGAGTTTAAGGAAGAAGACACAGTTTGCTGTGGATTAAAGCATAATACTCCTTGCGGTGTTGCGTTGGGTGAAAATGTTTATGATGCCTACATTAAAGCATATGAATGTGATCCAGTATCTATATTTGGTGGTATAGTAGCATTTAATAAAAAGGTTGATAAGGCTACAGCAGAAAAGTTAGCAGAAATCTTTTTAGAAATAGTAATTGCTCCAGAATTTGATTCGGATGCTTTAGAAGTATTAAAAACAAAGAAAAATTTAAGAGTAATTAGATGCAACCATGCACCAAAAGAAAAGCATGAATTTGTTAAAGTAGATGGTGGTCTTTTGGTACAACAAAGTGACAAAGAATTTGTAAATGAAATGAAGACTGTTACTAAGAAAGCTCCATCTGAAAAAGAAATTAGAGATTTAGAATTTGCAATGAAGGTTGTTAAATATGTAAAATCTAATGCTATAGTAGTAGCTAAGGATGGCAAGACACTAGGTATTGGAGGTGGTCAAGTTAATAGAATTTGGGCTGCTGAAGAAGCTTTAGAAAGAGCAAATACAGAAGGTGCTGTAGTAGCTTCTGATGCCTTCTTCCCATTTGGAGATGTTGTTGAAGCTTGTGCAAAACATAAGGTTGCTTCTATAATTCAACCAGGTGGGTCAATTAGAGATAATGAATCCATAGAAAATTGCGATAAGTTTGGTATATCAATGATATTTACAGGCTTAAGACATTTTAAACACTAATTTGGGGGTGTAGGTATGAAGATTTTACTTATTGGTTCTGGTGGAAGAGAACATGCAATGGCAAGAAAGTTTAGCAAAAGTTCAAAAGTATCAAAAATATTTGTGGCTCCAGGAAATGGAGGAACAGCTCTTGAAGATAAATGTGAAAATGTAGCAATTACAGGCATAGATAAACTTTTAGCTTTTGCAAAAGAAAATAATATAGAGCTAACTGTAGTTGGACCTGAAGATCCACTTACTGAAGGAATTTCAGATGCATTTAAGGCTGAAGGCTTAAGAATATTTGGACCATGCAAGAATGGTGCAATGTTAGAAGGAAGCAAAAGTTTCTCAAAAGAGTTTATGAAAAAGTATGGTGTCAAAACAGCAGCATATGAGGTTTTTGAGGATGCTGAAAAAGCAATGGCTTATTTATATACAGTAGATTATCCAATAGTTATTAAGGCTGATGGACTTGCTGCTGGTAAGGGTGTAAGTATTTGTGAAACTGTAGAAGAAGGAAAGAAAGCTATATCAGATTTTATGCTTGATGATATCTTTAATGGAGCAGGTAAGAGAGTTGTTATTGAAGAATTCTTGGTGGGTGTAGAAGCATCAATTTTATCAATAACTGATGGAAAAACTATAATACCTTTTATCTCTGCCAAGGATCATAAGCAAATTTATGATGGAGGCAAAGGTCCTAATACAGGTGGAATGGGAGTAATATCTCCAAACCCTTATGTTACTGATGAAGTTTTACAAGACTTTAAAGATAATATCATGGCAAGAACTTTAGATGGAATACAAAAAGAAGGCTTTGATTTTAAAGGAATAATCTTCTTTGGTGTTATGATAACAAAAAAAGGCAGTTATCTTTTAGAATATAATGTAAGAATGGGAGATCCAGAAACTCAATCTGTTTTAGGTTTAATGGACACAGACTTTGTTGAGTTAATTGAAGCTGCTTTAGATGAAAGATTAAGTGATGTGGAAGTGCAGTGGAAGAATGGAGCATGTTGTAATGTTGTTCTTGCATCAAAAGGATATCCACTAAGTTATAAAAAAGGTTATGAAATTAGTATTGATGAATCTGTAAAGAATGATGTGATAATTGCAGGAGCAACTTTGAAAAATGGCAAATTACTTACTTCAGGTGGAAGAGTTCTTTCTGTAGTAGGTGTTGGAAAAGACTATGAGGAAGCTAGAAAAGTTGCTTACGAAAAGCTTCAAAAAGTAAGCTTTGAAGGCATGGTTTATAGAACTGACATAGGTAAAGTAGAATAATTCAAGGGATGAAAATACCCATCAGATTAAAAAAAATAAAATCTGATGGGTATTTTTGTATTTGACAAATTATTAATAGAAAAATGCAAGTTGCAGAAAAAATAATTCATTTTTGATTAACAATTGTTAAAAAATTTTAATCTAAAATATTAAATCTATAATGCATCCATATTTATGAAAATAAAATTCGTGATAGAATTATATAAATTTAACTTATTCTATATATCAATATTAATAGTTAGTGATAATAAATAGTTAATTTTAAATTCGTTTATAGCAATAAGCAAGAAAATTAATAAGGAGGTTGCCATGAGAGTAGTATTATTTAGCAAACAAGTAGATGATAAATTTAATAAGCTTAATTTAGAATTGAAAGGTTATTTGGAAGAACATAAGGAAAGCATAGTATATCTATCTCTTGAACAAACATACAATAAGTCAGAATATGATAAAAAGTTAAGTTATTACAGAAGTTTAGGTATAGGTTATTTAGATGTACTTAGAATACAAGATATGGATAGGGATAAAATACGAAAAAAAATTTTAGAGTATAAATATATTCATATTCCTGATGTGAAGTTGGAAGAAGCGGTGAAAAGTATAGGAAAATTTGATTTACATGGGGCTTTGAAGGAATTTTTTAATAACGGTGGGACAGTAATAGCAGAAGGAGAGGCTGGGGTTCTTTTATCCTGCAATTCAAAAAGTTATAATCTTTTAGTTTCACAGAATGAAGAAGAAAATTTTAAAGCTTTAGGAATTTTGAACTTTGATTTTATACCTCATTGGAATCAAATAAAAAATAAATTATGTGGATTTATTGACTGTTCAAAATTGAATAAGGGCATTTCCTATGCTGTTAGTGATGGAAGCGGTATTATAGTTAATTATGATAATATAGAATTTTATGGAGACATAATAAAGATTGAAAATGGGGATTTCAAGCTTTTTAAAGGAAAATAGATATTATGTTTAGAATTAAATATAAAAATTGATTATATATCACCATATCAATCTAAGCATAATATAATAATACAAAGTACTTATGATGAGAGGGAAATATGACCTTTTCAAAAAATGATTTTTGTAATTTTAGCGAGCAATATTTTAAACAGGCTGGTTGCTTTGATATTCCTTGTGGATTTCAAGATTTGAATCCAGATTTATTTGTTATCATTGGAGCACTTGTAGGTGATGCTTTATCTGGAAAGTTACCATTTAATGTGCAGAATGCAGTTGGAAATTGGCTTGAACTAGTGGGGCAAATGATATTGACTTATAATGCACAGCAACAGTATCTACAATCTGGTCCTGGATTACCTTATAGTCCTACAAACAAGAATATTTCTAATATGTTTTGTACTCAAAATGAAAAGAAAGAGTTAGTATCTAGTGTTAAAGAATTGCAAAAGCAGCTTGAAAAAATGAAAAAAGAAATGGAAAAAATGAAAAAATAAGGCTAGGTAAATCTGAACATACACTTTTAGTGTTAACAGATTTACCTAGCTTTTTATAGCTATATTTTCTATGAAACTGATTCAAAACTATAGCCTTGTTTTGCTAAAGTTGAGATGACTTCATCTAAAACATCTGCATTAGTTTTGCAGCTTGCATGTAAAAGCATTATAGCTCCATTATGAGTTAGAGAAAGAATTCTGTTTTTAGTATACTCATAAGTTGGTGGCTTTGATGGCGTATAATCATTATAAGCAAAGCTCCAAAAATAAGTATTATAGCCTAAATCTTTTACATATTGTAATGATTTCTCGGAATATTCACCCATAGGAAACCTAAACAAAGGATCTAGATTTCTTCCTGTAAGTTTCTTAAAAGCATCGTTTGTGCTTGTAAGTTCTGCAGTGAACTTTTCTTTATTTCCAGCTAAAGTAGGCATTGATAGATGCTTATTGGTATGATTTCCAACTTTGTGTCCCTCAGCAATTATTCTTTTTACAATAGTAGGATTTGCAAGTATATATGGTTCGGTTAAGAAGAAGGTAGCCTTTGCATTATGTTTCTTAAGAGTATCTAAAATTTGATTAGTATAACACTGAGTATTTCCTTCATCAAAAGTTAAGTAAATAACTTTTCTACTTGTATCTCCTAAATAATGAGCAGAAAATTTGCTTAAATATTCTTGAGTTTCAGCTCCTGCTGGAGCTTTATGAGTAGTAACAGGCATAAAATACCAAGCTTTCTTTTCATTACTTAAAGTAGAATTGGAATCTGAATTTGAGCTGCTTGTACTATTATTTTGTTTTGTGGTTGTATTGTTAGTTTTGGAGGTATTGTCTTCAGTTGGAGCAACAGTAGTTTGATTTGGTGTAGAAGTAGCAGGTATGCTTTCTTCAGTCTTGCTGTCATTTGAAGTATCTTGATTTTCAGAGTTATTGGAATTTGGAGTATCATTATTTTCCTTTTCAGAGGCTGATTCTGCGGAATTAGTTTCATTTGGCTGCTTTACATTGCTTTTATTGCAGGCAACAACAGAGGTAGAAAAAGTTAGTATTAAAAGTAGCACAATTACTTTTTTCATTGGTAACCCTCCCAAAGTATTTATTTTCAGATATCTTACATATATTATACTCAATTTGTTCTAATTTGAGATGACAAATATATTAAGAAAAATAGAAAAAACATAAGAATTTAGTTTGTATAAGTATATTATTTATTGTAAAATCATGTTAGTGTTATAAAGTTTGGAGTGATAATATGAGACAGCCTTTAGCGGATAAAATTAGACCTACAAATTTAGACGAGGTTATAGGCCAAGAACACTTAGTTTCACAAAATAAAATATTAAGAAGAATTATTGATAGTGGATTAGTAAATAATATGATTTTTTATGGACCACCAGGAGTTGGAAAAACTACTGTAGCTAGGATAATAGCAGAAAAATCAAATAAAACTCTATACAAATTGAATGCTACCACAGCCTCATTAAAGGATATAGATGATATCACGAAAAATTTAAATACCTTTATGGCTTCAGATGGAGTTTTATTGTACTTAGATGAAATTCAAAATTTCAATAAGAAACAGCAACAATCTTTACTTCAATACATTGAAGATGGAAGAATTACATTAATAGCTTCTACTACAGAAAATCCATATCATTATATTTATAAGGCTATAATTAGTAGATCCACAGTTTTTGAATTTAAGCCAGTTAGCAATGCTGAAATAAAAAAGGCACTTAAAAGGGCTGTTAAAATATGTGAAGAAGAGTATAAAAACATAAAAATTAACGTTACTGAAGAAGCTTACGACCATTTTTCAGCTTCTTCAAATGGAGATGTGAGAAAGGCTATTAATGGGTTGGAACTTGCTATTAATTCAACTTCTCCAAATAGCAACGCTATAATTGATATAAATCAGGAAGTAGCAGTAGATTCTACACAGAATAAGGTTATTAATTATGATGTGAATGGAGACAGTCATTATGATATTATTAGCGCATTCCAAAAATCTATAAGAGGTAGTGATCCGGATGCAGCCATTCATTATTTAGCGAGACTAATTAAGGCAGATGATTTACAGATAATATGCAGGAGATTGCTTGTAATTGCAGCAGAGGATGTTGGGCTTGCGTATCCAATGGCTATAACAATAGTAAAGAGTTGTGTAGATAGTGCTATGCAGTTAGGTTTTCCAGAGGCTAGAATTCCTTTGGCAGAGGCTACTTTATTATTAGCTACGTCTCCTAAATCTAATTCAGCAGTTAAGGCAATTGATTTAGCTTCACAAGACTTGGAGAGTAAAAACACAGGGGATATACCTCTTCACCTTAAGGATGCACATTATTCTGGGGCATCTGCATTGGGTAGAGGAGTAACTTATAAATATCCTCATAATTATGAAAACTCATATGTGCATCAGCAATATCTGCCAGATGAAATTAAGGATATAAATTATTACTTTCCGGGGAAAAATAAAAATGAAAATATAATTAAGGAATATTGGGAGAAGCTAAAGAATAGCTAGTAATTTATACTATAAATCAAAGAATAGACTATAACGGTAATATAGTAGGAAAATAAGTGAAAATCAGATATACTTGATTGTTGACAATTTAAGTCTGATTTGATAATATAAATCTTAGTAGATTACTCGACATTGAGGGGTGAGAAAATGAAATTATCGACGAAAGGTAAATATGGAGTTAAAGCTATGGTGGAATTAGCAGTAAACTATGGTGGAGACCCAATTTCAATAAAAACTATAGGCCAAAGACAAAATATATCAGAATATTACTTAGAGCAACTTTTTAGTCCTCTTAGAAAGGCAAAACTTATAAAGAGTGTTAGGGGAGCTCAAGGTGGTTATGTGTTAAATAGAGATCCTAAGGATATTACAGTAGCTGAGGTTATGGATGTTTTGGAAGGACCTATTGAAATAGCAGATTGTATAGATGGTACAGCTTGTGATAATGTGGATTGTTGTGCTACTAGACTTTTATGGCAAAGAATAAAGAATAGCATTGATGACGTTATGCAGTCAACTACATTGGAAGATATAGTAAAAGATTATAAAGATATGCAAGCAAAGAACAATGGTTCTTATTTGATATAGAGGAGTGATATTTATGGATAAAGTTGTATATATGGACTATTCAGCTACAACTTATGTTAAACCAGAAGTTTTAGAAGAGATGTTACCATATTTCAGTGAAAACTTTGGAAATCCATCATCTTTTTATGGAATTTCAAGAAAGACTAAAATGGCAATAGATGAAGCCAGAACAAAGATAGCAAAGACTTTAAACTGTGAAGATTCAGAAGTTTATTTCACAGGTGGTGGTTCAGAAGCTGATAACTGGGCAATTAAAGGTGTGGCTTTTGCAAATAGAAAAAAAGGTAATCATATAATTACTACAAAAATAGAACATCATGCTGTTTTACATACTTGCCAATACCTAGAGAAGCAAGGGTTTGAAGTGACTTATCTTGATGTAGATAAGGAAGGGCTTATAAGCATAGAGGATTTAAAAGCAGCTATTAGACCTGAAACTATTTTAGTTTCAGTAATGTTTGCTAACAATGAGATTGGTACTATTGAACCAATAAAAGAAATCGGTGAAATTTGTAAAGAGAAAAAAATATTTTTCCACACAGATGCAGTTCAAGCAGTAGGGAATGTTCCAATAGATGTCAAAGCATTAAATATAGATTTATTATCTTTAGCTGGACATAAAATTTATGGACCTAAGGGTATAGGAGTTCTTTATATTAGAAAAGGTGTAAGAATTGATAACCTAATTCATGGTGGTGGTCAAGAAAGAGCCAGAAGAGCTGGCACAGAAAACATACCAGCTATAGTTGGACTTGGCAAAGCTATGGAGCTTGCAGGTAAAAATGTAGAGGAACATGCTAAGAAGATGACTGCCCTAAGAGATAGATTAATAGATGGATTATTAAAGATACCATATTCTAGACTTAATGGACCTAGAGGTGATAAGAGATTACCTGGAAATGCAAATGTTTGCTTTGAATATATTGAAGGTGAATCAATACTATTAATGTTAGACTTTGAAGGAATATGTGCTTCAAGTGGTAGTGCATGTACATCTGGATCTCTAGATCCTTCACATGTTTTATTAGCAATAGGATTGCCACATGAAATAGCTCATGGATCTTTAAGATTAACTTTAGGTGATGGTTCTACAGAAGAAGATGTGGATCACGTCATAAATGTATTGCCAGGAATAATTGAAAGATTAAGAAGCATGTCACCATTATGGGAAGATGCTATTAAAAAAGGAGAGGTAAGACTATGATATACAGTGATAAGGTAATGGAACATTTTAAAAATCCTAGAAATGTTGGAGAAATTGAAGATGCTAACGGTATAGGAGAAGTTGGTAACGCAAAATGCGGAGATATAATGAGAATATATCTTAAAGTAGAAAACAACATAATTGAAGATGTTAAATTTAAAACTTATGGATGTGGTTCTGCCATAGCTTCATCAAGTATGGCTACAGAATTAATTAAAGGAAAAACTTTAGAGGAAGCATGGACATTGACAAATCAAGCAGTTGCAGAAGCTTTAGATGGTCTTCCACCAGTAAAAATGCATTGTTCAGTGCTTGCAGAAGAAGCAATTCATAAGGCAATTAATGATTATAGAGTAAGACAAGGTTTAGAGCCAATAGCTATGGAAGAACATTCAGAACATATTCATGAGGAAGTTCATGGAGAATAATAAAGATATGAAGAAAAAAGTAGTTATAGGTATGAGCGGCGGAGTAGATAGCTCCGTTGCTGCATACCTTTTAAAGGAACAAGGCTATGATGTAATTGGTGTAACCATGCAGATTTGGCAGGAAGACAAGGAATATGAAGAAAGAGAAGGTGGATGTTGTTCACTTTCAGCTGTAGAAGATGCGAGAAGGGTAGCCAATAAAATTGGTATACCTTTTTATGTTTTGAATTTTAGAGATAGTTTTAAAAATAAAGTAATTGATTATTTTGTAGAAGAATATATAAATGGGAATACTCCAAATCCATGTATACAATGCAATAAGCATTTAAAATTTGATGAATTACTAATGAAGGCAAGGGCTATAGGAGCTGAATATGTAGCTACGGGTCATTATGCTAAGATTTCAGAGGAAAATGGTAGATATCAGTTAATAAGAGCAGAGGATGACAAAAAAGATCAAACCTATGCTTTATATAATTTAACTCAAGAACAACTTAAGCATACACTAATGCCTTGCGGAGATTATACAAAGGATAAAATAAGAGAAATTGCTAAGGAAATTGGATTGGCAGTGCATAACAAGAAAGATAGTGAAGAAATATGCTTTATTCCAGATAATAATCATGGTTTATACATAGCTAATGCAGAACCTAAGAAGGTGAAGTCAGGTAACTTTGTTGATAAAAATGGAAATATTCTTGGAAAGCATAAGGGAATAGTATACTATACTATAGGACAAAGAAAAGGTCTAGGTATAGCTTTAGGAAGACCTGTATTTGTTACAGACATTAATCCAAGAACTAACCAAGTTGTTATAGGAGCAGAGGAAGATATTTTCAAAACTGACCTTTTAGCAAAGGATATTAATTTTATTTCTATAGATAAATTAGAAGGAGACCTTAATGTTCAAGCTAAGATAAGATATTCAGCGAAGCCATCTGATGCAGTGATTTCGCCAGCTGGAGATGGAAAAGTGAAAGTATCTTTTAAGGATAAGCAAAGAGCTATAACAAAAGGTCAATCTGTTGTTTTCTACGATGGCAATAAAGTTGTAGGCGGCGGAATAATAGAGAAAATTTTATAGTTGAAATAAGGAGTTACTCTATTTGATTAAAAAGTAAAGTGATGGGAATCTTAAAGTCTCATCACTTTACTTTTTTTTATATTAGCAATCCTTATTTTTTTGCTAAAATTATTTTCCTAAAATATATGTTTTAGAGCTTATATTGTTATAATTTTTAGAATATATTTTAAAGTATGTTATTACAAAAGAATTTTAATAGAGTTACATATACTTCTTGGGGGAATTCTATAAAAGATATTGTCAGTAATTAAATTACAGTACTTGAAGAATTTAATTAATTATTATAGAATAATTAGAGTGAATAAATTAATGTAGTTATTTTGGTAATTAGCTTAGTATTTATATAGTTCTTATACTACATAAATACTAAATTCTGATATAAAGTAGGGATATAAGTGGAACGGCAAGTTATTATTAATTTCCCAAGAAGGCTTGAAAATAGAAAAAATGATATAATTTTTTTATCTAATTTGTGGCATTCATTAAAGAATAGAAGAAAAACTTTAATTGTATTTGATTTATCAAATACTCAGAATATTTTTCCTAATATGTGTGCTCCTTTAGGTATGATAATAGAAAAAATAAAAAGTAAGGGCAATGAAATTGCTTTTTTTAATGTTCAAGAAAGAATTAATAAAATGCTTATTTCTAATAACTTTATGTACCATATATGTAGAAATGTTAGGAAGGAACCAGAAGATTTGTTATCATATAGAAGGTTTTCTGTAAAACAAAAGGATGTTTTTGAAAAAGATTTGTTGGGAAAATTAAATTTATTCACTAATAATAATAAAGTTTATTGTGAAGAAAAGGAAGTTACAAGAGTACTTAGTGAGATGTTTGTAAATGTAAAAATGCATACAAAATCAAAAGATGTTAGTGTATGTGGGTATTATGACGAAGAAAAAAAAGAGTTGTGCTTAAGCATAAGTAATCATGGTATAACTATTTCTAAAAATATAGAAGAAAAAAATAGATACATATTTGGTAAGGAAATAGAAGCAATATGTTGGGCTGTAAAAAGGTCAAGTTCCACAAGAAGCAATTGTGAATCAGGTGGTTTAGGTTTTTATACTACAAGAAGATTTATACAAAGCAATAAAGGGGCATTATGGATAGTATCCGGCAGAGGATATTGGTTTGAAAATAATAGCAAGGTCGAAAGCTATGAAATGAAGAGTTCATTTCCCGGAACTTTGATTACAATAAAAATACCTTTAGATTATAATGTGTTTAATTACTATAAATTAAAAATTGAAACTATAAGTATAGATGATATTATAGGAGAGGGCTTATGGAATCTTTAACAAATTTTTTACATGATGATTATCAAGAAGATTTAAGAAATATCGCTCAAACTCAAAGTGAAAAATATGAAGAAGCTTTGGAGCGATATAGAGATAATTTTATTTCTGAATTGATATTAATTAAAGAAAGTAAAATGCCAGAAGAAGATAAAGATTATAAATTTTTATATAATCTTATTACTTCTATTAGTATAGAAGAAGTTGCTATGTTCTTTGATAGTCTTATCCAAATATATATTGAATGGATAGATACAAATGGGCAGCAAGCTTTAAATAAATTCGAAAAACTGTTAAAAGATTTTCAATTGCTAAGTTTTAATAAAAATTTAGAAAATGATATATTATTTAGAGGAAGATTTAGTAAGTCAATATTAACACATTGGGATATGTTTCACATACCATATAATAAAAGATATTTGATTTCTAATCAAAGATATAGTTTAACTGGACAACCATTGCTTTATTTAGGTTTTTCTGTTTTTGATGTAGTTTCAGAACTTGATGGGGATTTTAATGATTTTAGTGAAATAAATTTTTCTACATTTAAAGTTATGAAGCCATTTAAAGTATTTGATTTAAGAAATGAGTTTTATAAATATTTTAGATATAATCCATTGCATGATTTAATCGATGATAGTGAATATCTTCAGTTTACAGGATATCACAAGAAGGCTAACTTTGAAAAGTTGAGATTGGAATTTTATAAACTTATTTTATCCAGTGTATGCAGTTTTCAAAAAAGAAAGGAGCATAAAGGTTTTTCATTTTGTGAAGAATATGTTTTACCACAGATGTTAGCTCAGATAATAAAGAAGAATAATTTTGAAGGGATAATATATTGTTCCACTAGATTTAAAGATAAGGCTAATGATAATGAACATAAGACAGTATATAAAGATAATTTGGCCTTATTTACTAATTATTGCAGAGAGCATGTCTACGATAGAAAGCTTTACGATAAATTCAAAATTTCTAATCCTACGAATTATAATCAAATTAGACAGGTTTCATTAGAACAAATTGAAGAAATCTGTGATAAAATAAAAATATTAGATAATGAAAAGGGATTTAAGGATTATTATTTGGTAGGAGCTGAGATTAAAGAAAAGTTTTCAAATATAAAAATTGACGAAAGTGAGTATTTTAATCATAAAATAGGTAAAATGCATGTTTATTTGGTGTATAATATACTCATAGACATAAGGAATGAATGCATGAGAAAAAGGAGGAAGGTTTATGGAGATAATAATTAAGAATGTGATAAAATCAGACTTTGCTTCAGATAATGAGCAAGGTGATTTAATTTATAATGAAGTTGAATCTGCTATCAAAAAAAATGTTGATGAAGTGTATTTAGATTTCAGGGAATTAAAATTGATAACTACAGCCTTCTTAAATAATGCTATTGGAAAATTGTACAAGAAATACACCAGAGATGAGTTGAAGGATTTTTTGAAGGTAAAAAATATTGAAGATTCTTATGATTTGGAATTACTTAGATTAGTAGTTATAAATGCTATTCAGATGTCTAATGCAAACGTATCTTGAGATATTTATAGAGTAATTAGTAAAGGTGTAGAATTTTTATTTCTACACCTTTACTGTATTTATTATTAGTTTACATATAGCCAGTTAGATGAATAAGTCTTAATGAAGAATAATTAAATACATTTAGTGGTTGATTAAACCGATCCAAAGAATGAGCAGTGATGGTAGGAAATTTATTCAGGTATCCAGTAGGATTATAAACTACTGCTGTATGATCAAATTTGCCATCACCAGTAAAGTCTAATTGAATTAAGTCTCCAGTTAATAAATCATTTATAGATGATATTTCTTTACCGTGTGGGCCTGTAGAATTATTGTGAGACAAAAAATTATAAAGCAATTCTGCGCTTGTCCAAGATGGAGATCTATTTTGATAGCTATAGTAGTACCATTCAAGTGTATATCCTTTAATCATTGGTGCTCCACCAGCATAAATAACTTGAGAAGCATAATTAGTGCAATCACCACCTATCTCTGAAAAATCCCCCCAAGGAGACACTCTTCTATTCCAATTTCTATCTTGATACAATTTCATTTTTTCACGATTAAAAGGAATTAGTGTTGAAGTTTTCATAACTACCTCCAATAATTTAAACAATTATAATAATATAATTATTATTTTGAAGACAGCTTTAGGCATCTTCCAAAAAATAAATAAGTCAATATGTGCTAGTATATTGACCTATTCATTTTCAGATGTCCTACACAAAAATTAAGGATTCAATTTTAACCAATTGCTCCAACTAGGATTTAGATCTTTGCCATTTGCTTTACAATAGAAATAAAACTTTGAGAAAAAATCCTTATTATTAGATTTTGAAAAGTTTTCTATTGTAGAAGTATCGAAGCTTGGAAGAGATGTTTGCCTTTGAATTATCTCGTCTAAAGTAGCCAAGTTACAATTCTTCATAATATCATACATAATCATGAAGGTTGTTGTTCTTCCTACACCCTCTTTGCAATGGAAATGTATCCAAGTATTTCGGGGGTGCTTTTTGACAAACTGAGTAAAGTAATCTATAGCTTGATTTGTAGGAAGTTCATAGTCAGTAACAGGCAACCGTAAATATGACAAATTATTTTCTTTTACTAAATCTTGTTCATCAAAAGTAGTTTTAGGAATTACAGTCACTTCAGGTTTGTTAGTAAAGGTTAATGGTTGATTTAAAGGAATATCTTTTAATAATGAACGCTCTCTCATTGTAATTTGGGAAACACTTAATCCAGTGTTAGCATTATCCCTTTTGTTTTCCCAGCTAACAGGAAATTCATTAATAAATCCATGGGATTCTTGTCTTAAATCAATTATAGTAATAGGTAAGTTGGTACCTATATTCTTTAATAAGATAGACAAATTATTTTTTGAGAATTGTTGACTACCGGATATATTTAATTCATTAAGTCCAGCTAAATTAAAATTACTATTTTTAAGTTTAGCTAAATTAGATGTGGTTCGAAAATGATTTGGAAGTTTATCATAGTGTACGTTATCTAAGATTAACTGTATTTCATCAGAATTTGAGGAATTAGCCAACATAACATAATTATTTGCATTGGCACTCAATAAAAAAACAAAAGGTAATACAAGTATATACAAAATAAGTTTAAAATTTGTTAGTTTTCTCAATTTTTCTCACCTCTAATATAAATCATATAAGTATAATTTGCACTAAACATGAAGTTTTATTAAAAAAATGATGATTTATTGTTAAAATTAAATTATTGAATTTTAACAATAAAAAGTAATATGTTTTAAATAATGGATAATATGTTATAATTAATATATAAATTTTGAAAGAGGTGGTAAAATGAGAATAATTAAAAAAATGGGAGTAATGCTATTAGCATTATGTATGTTCGGTACATTATTTGTATTTCAATCTAAAGGTTTAGTAGCAAAAGCTGAAGAATTGTCACCAGTACATTTATACTTTACAAACACTTATACAGGTCATCTAGGTGAAACAAATTTAAGTGTTTATGCTCAGATAAAAAGTTTAGGAGATAATGAAAAAGTATCAATTTGGGCTCTTACAGGGGAAACAAATTACTGGAGAGAAATCCCTGGTGCAAAATTCACAAAACTTCCAGATGGTACAGATTTATGGAAGGTTGATGTTATGTCTTTAGGACCAGTTAAATATGCTATTAAATATGAAGTTAATGGCAAGACATATTGGGACAACAATAACGGACAAAATTACACACAAAACAATGTATTAGGAACTGCTAATATTAAAGTGAATAAGCTTCCATATCTAATAAATGGTGCTTACCCAATAGTAGCTACTGTAAAGAATTTAGGATATGAGAAAGTTGTTAAAGTTCGTTATACGTTAGATAATTGGAAGACATTCAAAGAAGCTAATCTAAGTTATAAATCATCAAATGATGATAATACAGAAGTTTGGCAAACTACAATAGAAAATGTCAATATGGATGGTTTCCAATATGCAGTTTCTTATGAAGTTAACGGACAAGTATACTGGGATAATTGCTTTGGACAAAATTATACTTATACAAGATAAATAAGCATAGTGTATTAATACTTAAATTGTACACCAAGTAAGTTTTTATTTATAATAAACTTTACTTGGTGTTTTGTTTTGATATATTTTGAGAATAAGATTAATAATTGTACATAATATAGAAAATCATCGTAAATACTGCTGAAACCGGAAGAGTGAACAAATAGCATGAATGATTATTAACTACATAATAATAAAAATAAGGCATTAATTGTTAAAAATATTTTAATTATGTTAATTAAATTGCTTATGAAATTAAATTGTAATATTATTAAATTACAAAAAGGATATAATTAAATATAAATATATTTAATATAAAGGTTGGAGGCGTAAAATTGCGAAAAGTAAACCTAATATTATGTTTTGCTTTGGCTTTATTGTTATCAGGATGTGGAGAAACAAATAATAATTCAGTACCTAATGCAAATAATAAGCAACAGCAAGCAAATACACAAAGTGAAAAAAATATTAATAAACCATCAGAACAAAAATCAGATGAAACTGTATCAAAGGATTCAGATACGTCTAAATCCTTTACTCCAGTAGTTGTGAAAAATATATCTTCACTATCAACAAAGGCAATAAACTGGTCTTGGCTGTATTCAGCTAAGGAGGATAGCAAGTTATTAGAGAAATACAAAGGATATGGTTTTGGAGATACTTCAAAAAAAATAATTTATCTTACATTTGATGAAGGGTATGAAAATGGGTATACAGCAAGTATTTTAGATACTCTTAAAGCTAATAATGTGCATGCTGCATTCTTTGTAACAAAGCCTTTTGTTACAGGAAGTTATAAAGGTGTTCCTGATGCTAATCTAATTAAGAGAATGAGCAAAGAAGGACATATTATAGGGAATCATTCTGTTCAACATAAATCTATGCCTAAATTTATCAATGAAAATGCTTTTGATGAAGAAATTACTGGTGTAGAAAAAGTAGTAAATAGTATTGAGGGATGTAAAATGTCTCATTATTTTAGACCTCCAGAAGGAACTTTTAGTGAGTTGTCTTTATATTATACTCAGAAGCTTGGATATAAATCTATATTCTTTACTTTTGCTTATAGGGATTTTGATGCCCAAAATCAGCCAGTACCAGAGGCAGCTAAAGTTACTATTATGAAAAATACTAAAGATGGAATGATTTGTTTACTTCATGCTATGTCTAAAACTAATGCCAGTATATTAGACAGCTTAATTAAAGAATGGAAGAGCAAAGGATATGAATTTAAAACTCTAGATGAACTTCCCAATTAATTGATTTATAGTGTATAATAATTTTATCTTAGGGATGGGGAAAGATAAATAGTTTAAAAATAATTTCTATAAGTTTAATGGTTATTTTTTATATGTGTATAAAGTTAGGGGATTTAAAATGAGAATAAGAGGAAAAAGAATTAAAATTGAACTTAAAAGATTTGGCATTAGTGTTTCCGTAATATGCATTGCATTAATTGGACTTATTATAATGACATTTCACGGTTTTCACAAGCAAGATAATGCAGCAATAGCAACAAACAATAAGGTTACTATTGTAAACAAAGTTAATAGCAGTAATGTTACAGTTAAACCAAAGAAAAGTTATATTGTATGTATTGATCCAGGCCATGGTGCGTACGATAAAGGGACAAGCAGTACGGATGGTATTTTTGAAAAAGATGTAGTTCTTAAAGTTGGATTGAAAGTTGGCGAAATATTAGAGAAAAGTGGTGTGGAAGTAGTTTACACTCGCAAGGATGATAAAACAATTCTAGGTCAAAAGGAAAAGGAAGATTTAGCTAAAAGAGTACAAATTTGTCATGATAGTAAGGCAGACATTTTTGTAGCTATTCATTGTAATGACTATACTGATTCATCAGTTAAAGGGTTGGAAGTATGTTGTAATTTTCCTAAGACAAAGGGTGAAGAATTAGCAAAAGATATAGAAAATAAACTTAGTGATTTACACTATACTTCAGATCGTAAAATAAGATATAAAGCTACTAATCCTATATATGTACTTAGAAAAAATGATTGCCCTGCATCAGCTTTAGTAGAACTTGGTTATCTAAGCAATAAAGGTGATTGTAAATACATATCATCTGATAGTGGACAAACTAAATGTGCTGAGGCTATAGCTTCTGCTATTCTAAATTATGGTGATAGTATAAAAAAATAAATTTATATGTCATTTCAAAACTTTTGAATAAAATCAATTTTAATAATGTACTATACTTGCTTTTCTGAATCAGATACATTATAATCAAGTAGAATTTAATAAGACAGTTCGTAACCATCCTGTCTATAAACAAAACTAGGAAGAGAATAGAAAAGTTGTATTTCTATGTTTTTTAGGGTGGAGTAAAATCTACCCTTTATTTTTTTGGAGGTGATTTATATGGAATTAAGCAACCGCATTTCAAGAACTAAAAAACTTACTGTATCCGGTATAGTTATTGCTTTATATGTTGTAATAATGATAGTAACTCAAAGCTTTGCTTTTGGTGCTATACAAATACGTATTGCTACAACCTTGTATGCTTTAGCTTATCTATGTCCCTTCTTAGTTTTGCCACTTGGTTTATCAAATGTCTTATCGAATTTATTATTAGGTGGCCTTGGTATTTTTGATATTATAGGTGGAGGACTAGTTGGGATAATAACCTCCCTATTAGTTTACGGAATTCGTAAGTATAAGCTAAATGCATATCTTATGACACTTCCTATAATCTTTGTTCCAGGACTTATAGTGCCTATATGGTTATCAATTTTATTAAATATACCTTACATACCACTAGCTTGTAGTCTTTGTTTAGGACAAGTGGTACCAGCTGTTTTAGGTACATTTTTAGTAAAAGCATTAAATACGAGAATAGGAGAATAAAGATGAGGGAAGATTTAGAATTAAACTTATTAGGAAACCAAAATGTTAAATATAATTTTTCTTACACTCCTGAAGTGTTAGAAAGTTTTGATAACAAGCATCCTGAAAATGATTATTTTGTGAAATTTAATTGTCCAGAGTTCACAAGTTTGTGCCCAATAACTTCTCAACCAGATTTTGCAACAATCTATATTTCATATGTACCAAACTTGAAGATGGTGGAGAGTAAATCTTTAAAATTATATTTATTTAGTTTTAGAAATCATGGAGATTTTCATGAGGACTGTATGAATATAATAATGAAGGATTTAATAAAGCTTATGGACCCTAAATATATAGAGGTATGGGGAAAGTTCACTCCAAGAGGAGGAATTTCTATTGATCCATACTGTAACTATGGTAAGCCAGGTACAAGGTGGGAAGAGGTAGCTTTTAATAGACTTGCTAATCATGATATGTATCCAGAGAAGGTGGACAACAGATAATGAGTAGTATAAAGAATGAAGATGTTTTAGTTGTATTAAGTGGAGGTCAAGATAGTACTACCTGCTTATTTTGGGCTAAACAGAATTTTAGAAATGTTACAGCTATAGGCTTCGATTATGGCCAAAGACATAAATTAGAATTAGAATGTGCCAAGAGGATTTGTGAAGAATATGATGTCAATTATGAAATCTTGGATATGACTTTATTAAATAAACTTACTTCAAACTCATTAACTAGAAGTGATATTGAAGTAAAGGCAGCTAAAAAAGGTGACTCTACTCCTAATAGTTTTGTTGAGGGAAGAAATTTAGTTTTTTTAAATTTTGCAGCAATTTTTGCTAAGACTCATAATATAAGACATATAGTCACTGGAGTTTCTCAAAGTGATTTTAGTGGATATCCGGATTGTAGAGATACTTTTATTAAATCCTTAAATGTAACATTAAATCTAGCAATGAACTATGAGTTTGTAATTCATACTCCACTTATGTGGTTAGATAAATGTGACACATGGAAGTTAAGTGATGACTTAGGAGTGTTTGATATAATAAAAAATAAAACATTAACTTGCTATAACGGCATAGTAGGGGATGGTTGTGGCACTTGCCCTTCATGTTTATTGAGAGCAAAAGGTTTAGAGGAATTTTATAAAAAATACAGACAAAGATAAGTAAAATATTATTTGTGTTGACAATAATCTGATAATTGTATAACATAATATTAGAATTCAAATACGGACAAAAAGAAAGGAGAACGAAATGCGAATATTATTAGCTTAATCATTATTTAGTTTTGTTAAACAATTTAAGAGGAATACCTTTATTTGTTGTGCAAAAAAATATGAGAAGTTAATGATATTTGGGCAAAGCTGGACTTTAATTTAAGTTTAGTGAAGTCTACAACTCTAGAAAAATCGTGAGTTGTTCATATATAAGTTCTTCTGGGCTTTTTATTATATTACTATTATGCTAATTTTATATTTAATGGGTTTATAAATCTTTGTTTATATTAAGGAGATTAGTAGTAATAAAAAGTGGATTGTGAAATAGTAGGACTATAGATGAGCAGAAGTTCATTTATGGTCCTTTTGTATTAATTTAAGTTATTGTAGTGTAAAAGAATATAGTAGTAAGGTAAGATCCAATAAAGAAGAATAGCATAAAAAGCAAGGTGTACCTCAAGAAAGAATGAGGTGTTAATTTGACAGTTTTATTGCAATGTAAAAATGTAAATAAGGAATATGGAGATACAACCATATTAAAAGATATAAATATAGAGGTTCAATTAGGTGAAAAGATTGGTATTGTAGGTAATAATGGAGTTGGTAAAACTACTTTAGCTAACATTTTAACTGGAAATTTAGAAGCTACTTCTGGAGAAATAATTTGGTATAAATCCGGTATTCAAATCGGATATATGCAGCAAGCAACAGATTATAAAGATTTAAAAAACACCTTAAGTGGGGGTGAAAAAACAAAAGCTTTACTTACACAGGTATTATACAGTAAATGTAATATGTTGATACTGGATGAACCAACTAATCATTTGGATTATGAAGGTGTAAATTGGTTAATCAAAAGAGTAAAAGCTTTTAGGGGCACAGTTATAATAATTTCCCATGATAGATATTTTTTAGATCAATGCGTAACTAGAATAGTGGAAATAGAAAGCTGCACAGTCGCAAGCTATAAAGGAAACTATTCTAATTATAGAGACAAAAAGAAGAAAGAATATGAAGATAATCTTCATCTATATTTTGAACAAGAAAAGATAAAAGATAAAATAAGAACTCAAATAGAAGAATTAAAGAACTGGTCTGGTAAGGCTCATAGGGAGGCTGCAGTTAAGGCACGTATTTCCGGAAATAAAAAAGGCGGTAAGCAGTTTAATAGAGCTAAGGCT
Organism: Clostridium sp. TW13; assembly: GCF_024345225.1. Classification (NCBI taxonomy): domain Bacteria; kingdom Bacillati; phylum Bacillota; class Clostridia; order Eubacteriales; family Clostridiaceae; genus Inconstantimicrobium; species Inconstantimicrobium mannanitabidum. The sequence goes on along the minus strand of NZ_BROD01000001.1, from coordinate 1,986,294 downwards.
AAAAAAATGGATCAGCAAATTAAATCACGTATAAAAAGGCTGGAAAAGATAAATATAGAAGGAATCGAAAAACCAAAGGAAGAAGCCGGAGTATTTTTTCAAATTGATGAGGCTAAAAGGGTAGGATCAGTAATAGTTGAGGCAAAGGATGTTGCAAAAAAATTTGATGAAAAGATTCTATTTAAGAACACATCTTTCTATATAAAGCCTGGAGAAAAAATTGGATTATATGGCATCAATGGTTGTGGTAAATCAACTTTGATTAAGGCAATTCTAGGAGAAGTATCTCTTGATGGTGAGTTGTATGTAAGCCAAACAAAGAAAATAGGATATATAAGCCAAGAAGTTACTGGAATGCAAGAGGAACTTACTATTTTAGAAATCTTTGATGTAAGAAATAGAGAAGAATTAGGAGAGATAAGAACAGAATTAAATCTAATGGGTTTTGATTCTGAAAGTTTGTCTAAAAAAATAGGATGTTTAAGTCTTGGGGAAAGAATGAAACTTAAGTTGTTGCTTATGATAAAAGAAAAGTGTGAGGTATTGATTTTAGATGAGCCAACTAATCACATTGATCTTCATGTAAGGGAACAATTAGAGGAGGCATTAAATAGATATAAGGGAACAATCATCTTAGTAACTCATGATAGATATATGCTAGAAAAAATATGTGATAAGCTATTGGTATTTGACAAAAGTAAAATAACTCGTTATGAATATGGCATTAATGAGTATTTACAAAACTTAAACAAAAAGAAAGTTCAAAAAAAGGCAAATTTAAGTCGTGAGCAGATGGAACAAAGCATGATTTTAGAAAATAGACTTGCCTATGTAGTGGGAGTTCTTAGTGAAACTACACCGAATACTCCTGAGTACGAAGAACTTGACAAGCAATATAAAAATCTTATGGAGTTAAGAAATTCGGGTAAAATGGCTAAGACTAACTAATTTATAACTTTATTGTGATTTGCACTGATATTTATATTTGTGAGTATAGTATATTAATATGATTTTTATAATGTATTTTATATTTGAAAACAAAAGTATATCTGCCATTAGAGGTGATGAGCAAATGAAAAGTCTTAGGAATTTGTTGTTCTATTTCAATGAATCCCTAAAAAGAGTTAAATTAGTTGATAGGTGTCTTATTATTTTTATGATTATTCTTATGACACAATCAATATATAATTTATTTTTTAATGAATCAACATTACAAAATTCAAATGTTATAGATATTGTAGTGAGAACAACATCAGCATCGATCTTTGGATATTTCTTAAGCAGTAATTTTTTAAACAGGCCTAGTATTAAAAAATCTAAGTATGCTAAAAATAATAGAATTTTAGACGAAACAAGTGTAACTTATGAAAATAAGTTGGAAATTGATAATTTAGATAATAAAGATGAAAATGAACAATCAAGGAATATAAACGAGCAGCAAATAGTAATTGCAACAGTAATAGGCGTAATTTCACTTGTTGTATTATTAATTGCTAGAAATATGAATATTATAAATACAACAACAGCTGCAACAATTTCTCAACTAAGAGATTTTGTTGCTGGCTCTGTAGGATTTTTGCTTGGGTGTCCAATAAAAAGAGGACAATCATAGAGATATTAAATTTTTAGAGTATTGTTTAGAATATTTATGATAGAATCACAAGAGTAGTAATGATAACTATTTATTTGCACATATCTAAAAATATGTGCAAATCTTTTTTTTTACATCATCTAAAATAGGACAATTACTTGGGGGGATTTCTTCAGGTAGATTATCTATAGAAAAGAAGTCTAATTTAACTCCATTTATTATTATCTGTTCTTTTTTGAAGTAGAATTTTTCTGTTTTCATCCATTAGTACAACCCTAGCAGCATTTATAATTATAGGAATTTTTTCAACTACTTTTCTTAAGTTCCAATAAATAATTTGGCATAACTAAACTCCTTTGATACGGATATTTTTAGATTATATAATAAACATAGTGAAATTATACTGTTACTTTATAAACTTGACAATATAGGAAAAGAATAACTTAAAGTTCTGTGATAATATATAGTTAACCTGCAGGAGAAAATTCATTTGGGAGGTGTTAACACCGATGGATTATATAGATTTAATTCAGAAAACTATAGACTATATTGATGATAATATAACAAAAAAGATTAGTGTGGAAGAACTTGCAAATATTTCTGGTTTCTCAACTTATCATTATTACAGAGTATTTAATAGTTTTGTAGGAATGACAGTTATGGAGTATGTAACTAGAAGAAAGTTACAATATAGTATTTTTCATTTAAGTAAAGGGGAAAAAATATTAGATATAGCATTAAATTTAGGTTTTGGAACTCATTCTGGTTTTACAAAAGCATTTAGAAAAGCTTTTGGATATCCTCCAAATTATTATAGAATGCACGCACCAGAAGGGTTTCCTAATAAGATTAATTTAACGAAATTGAAAGAGAATAAGGTTGGAGGGATAGTAATGGAACCTAAAATAATAAATAGAGATGCTTTCAAGATAGTTGGATATAAATTTGATACAACATTAAGAAATAATACTCATTCAAGAGATATTCCAGCTTTTTGGGACAAGTGTGATATTGAAGGCAAAGAAGCAAAATTATACGAAACTCAAAAAACAGTAAAGCATGGAGAGTATGGAATCTGCATAAACACTAATATGAATACAGATGAGTTTTCTTATGTACTGGGAGTAGAGGTTGGGGATTTCAGTAATGCATTAGATGAAATGTATAAGGTTGAAGTTCCAACAGCGACTTATGCAGTTTTTATGACGCCAGAAGTACAAGAGGATGATTTTGTTAATAGTATAAAAGGTACTTGGACATATATTTTAGAAGAATGGTTTCCTAATTCAGGATATGAAATTGATGATAGTAAGCTTGATTTTGAGTTTTATAATGAACGTTGTCATCCATGGGAATACAATAAAGTATGTATGTATATTTATATACCAATAGTTAAGAAGTGATTTCTTATATAAGATAATTAATAATAAAGCCATTACAAAATAGAACTTATTGTATTATTTTGTAGTGGTTTTTCTTATTTGTATAAAAGTTTCATTATTTTTGTGTGAATTATGTATATGGTATTATATAAAGTATAATTTTAATATTGAATTTTTTAAGATATAATAATACATGTAAAGTTTGTGGAAATTATTACACATAAACAAAGGTTTTAGAAGGTGGCATATTGTGAAAAAGTTTAAGATAAGTAAATTAATATTAGATTTTATAATATTTCTAATTGGAATTATAATTGGGGATATAATAAACAATTATTTAGGAATTGCAAATAAACCTTTTTGTTCATGGCAGACTGCCTTAGGTATATTTATAATTGCCTGCTTATGTACTTTGTTAGAGTTTATTTTTGCTAGAATAAAAGAAAAACTTTTAAAAATAAGACAGTAAATAATTTAAATATTAAAGAAAGAAGTGAAATGTTATATGAACTCTACAGCATTAATTTGTGTTACACACGATCCTAATGGTAACAATCGTGCTTTAGCTAAAAGATTTTTACCATTATTTAATGAAATTTATGATGAACTGTTTATAGCGGTAAGTGATAAGACTGATAAGGTACTAATAGATGAGCTAGATGAAGCTGGATTTAAAGTGAAAATTATTCCTAAAAAGGGAACAGCTAATGCTAGAAGAGAAGCTATAAAATTTGCATTAGAAGGGTGTAGTGAGTATTTTCATTATTGTGATTTTGATAGATTGTTAACCTGGGCTGATAGATATTCAGATGAACTAAAAAGCATGATTCTCAAAGTAAAAGATAATGATTATACTATTTTGGGGAGAACTGAGAGAGCATTCAAATCTCATCCTGTTGAATGGATTGAGACTGAGAAAATTGCAAACAAAATATTTTCTTTAGAATTTGGAAAAGAAGTTGATATAACTGCTGGGTCTTGCTGTTTTTCAAGAAAGTGTGCAGAACTGATTTCAGAGAATTCCAAAGATAGGATGACAGATGCAGAGTGGCCTATGATAGCATATAGAATAGGAAATCTAAAAGTAGGATATAAGGCTGTGGAAGGACTTGAATATATAGAAGATATCAATGGAGAGGTAATTGAGAAGCTTGATTCTACAAAATGGTTCAATAGAGTGGAGCTTTGCTATATTATTAGTGAATCAGCTATAAATACAGGCAAGGAATAGGAGTAAAGTTTTATTTTTAATAATGAATTATTTTACTTAATTTGTGGAGGATACTAAATGAACATAAACAACCTATTTGTTCACATAAATTATTGTAATATGAGACAGGCTAATGAGCCTTGGAAGTATAGACCAAAGATAACCAGAACTCTTGACCATCATGAGCTTCTTTTAGTTACGGGAGGAAATGGATATATAACAATTGATAATAAAATATATAATGCTAAAGAAGGTATGTTGTTTTACATATGTTCAAACATAAAACAATCAATCGAGTCTGATTTGAAAAATCCTCTATATTTTATATCTGTTCATTTTAGTTATGTAGATGTAATTTTCAGTGATAATAAGTGGGATATTAGAAATGAAACTAAAGGATTGCCGTTAAACCCAATCCAAGAAGTAAGAGATTGCTATCAAATAAACTACATATTTAGAAAGATGGTTGAGAGCTGGAATGAAAAACTTCCTGACTACGAGTTTGTTTCAAAAACCTTACTTCAACAATTGATTTTTGAAATTTATAGAAATAAAAAAAGAGAAAATCATAATTATTCTGTATCTCTAAAAATAGAAAATATCATTAAATATATGCGTGAAAATATAAATGCTAAAATAACCTTAAATGAATTATCAAATAGTGCACAATTATCGCCAACTTATTTATCAAGAGTATTTAAGGATAATACAGGATATTCTATAATAGAGTTTTTTAATAAAATGAAGATTGATAAAGCTAAGGAACTTATAATTGATGGTAATAAAAAAGTGAAGGAAGTAGCAAATGAAGTTGGATTTAGTGACGAATTTTATTTTAGCAGGATATTTAAAAAGATGGAAGGTATAAGTCCAACAGAATTTTATAGCAAGAATGTCCATGATGTTTAAGATAGTGCATGGTATAAAGCCATTTTGTAATTTAAAATAAAGATGGTATTGTTAATACACTTCGTTAATATTTGAATTACAAAAGAAAGAAGGCTTATATTCATGAAAATGTGGAAAAGAAATTTAATAGTTTGTTGGTTTGGAATGTTTGTAACAAGCATTGGTATGAGTCAAATTGCACCAATATTACCTCTTTATATAAAGCATCTGGGAGTACAAAACACTGCCTTAGTAGAACAATTCTCAGGAATTGCTTTTGGTGCTAATTTTATAATGTTAGCTATTTTCTCTCCAATTTGGGGACATCTCGCTGACAAAGTTGGACGTAAACCTATGCTTTTAAGGTCAAGTTTTGGTATGTCAATAATTATATTTAGCATGGGATTTGTCAATAACGTGTATCAACTTATATCCTTAAGGTTATTGCAGGGAGTTGTAGCAGGTTATAGTACAGCTTGCACTACATTAATTGCTACTCAGGCAGATAAAGAACATGCAGGATGGGCTTTAGGAACACTATCTACAGCATCAATAGGAGGCTCACTGCTTGGCCCTATGATAGGAGGCTATATTGAAGAGAACTTTGGTTTACAAAATGTGTTCTTTATTACAGGAACTCTACTAATAATTGCTTTTATTACAACTGTATTATTTGTAAAAGAATCCTTTGTAAAAGAGGACAGAAAAGTTCTTAGTGCTAAGGAAGTGTGGAATCTTATTCCTGACTCAACATTACTTATAACAATGTTTATTACATCTTTTATATTGACATTAGCTCTATATTCTATAGAACCTATTGTTACAGTGTATGTTACTCAATTATCCAGAAATAGTAGTCATGTCGCATTGGTAGCTGGGATGGCTTTTTCAGCTTCAGGTCTAGCAAGCATAATTGCTGCTCCAAGGCTAGGAAAACTTTCTGATAAAGTAGGGCCACAAAAGATTATGTTGATTGCACTTTTAGTAGCAGGCGTAATTTTTATACCACAAGCATTTGTGAAAAATCCTTGGCAGCTAATGGGACTTCGTTTTCTATTAGGATTAGCAACAGCAGGACTTACTCCATCTGTTAATATACTTATAAAGAAGATTACACCGAGTTCTCTTACAGGGAGAATATTTGGATTTAGTATGTCAGCTCAATATTTAGGAATATTTGGAGGCTCTATTTTAGGTGGACAAGTAGCAGCTTGCTTTGGTATAAGATATGTATTCTTTATTACTAGTTCGTTACTGCTTATAAATGCAGCTTGGGTTTACTTTTCAGTATTTAAAAAACTTCCATCAACCAATAAAAATTTGATACTATAAAATTAGGCTGTATATGGAGATTTATATATCAACATATACAGCCTAATTTATTAGCTCATTCATAGAATGAATTTTTTAACATTTCACTTTTTCCCACCAACCTAAAGCAACTACTGCTTGAGCAGGATTTGAAGTTAATGACTTTATGACTAATGAATAGTTTCCACCAGGAGCTTCAATAAACTTTCCGTCCTCTTCACTAACTAATGTTGTCATAGGTGGTACAATCCTTTGATATATATTAACTCCAGCCTGTGGTGGTGTATTATTATTAATTGAGTCTTTATATAGAATATCTACTCTATTTATCGGAAGTGGCATAATTGATGTATTGCTTGGAGAAACCTTAGTGGCCACACTTGCATTTGCAGGTATATTAGTATTAAGCCATATTTCTGTAACTAAATCTTCATTTGAAAAATTTGAAACAGTAAATACATTTGCATACAAATTCATATGAGAGTGAGGTGGGTTTACTAAACCAGTCCAAGCATAAGTGCCATTTCCTAGAGATAAAGTCTCAGTTTGACCTACAAAATAATTTCCTTGCATGGATATAGACAATGAAGGGGTAACGCTTACTACATATTGAGGTCTATTATTAGGGGGAGTTACAAAATACTTATCATACTCATTTATCATGATCTTATCTCCTATAAATTATTTTTTTATCTTCAGTGCAGTTTATCTGTTTATATATAATATTCTGTAAAACTTGAAATGTTCTCAAAGCATTAACAACTAAAGTATATTAAAGAAACAAAAATAATGTCGTTTTTTGCGTTTTTAGTAGTCAAAAAGGGATGAATATGTTAATATTTTAAATATAATTATTACTAATGATGTTCTCATTTTGGACTCAGTTAGAAAAGTACATTATTTTCACTATTTGGCTATTTATCTAAAGTAGCTAGTACATAATTATTATTTTATTTGGAGGATTATATGAGAATTGTTAGTGTCTCTAACTTAACTGGGGATGAAGTTCTAGGAAAGCAGATATATGATGAATTGGGTAGAGTTTTACTTAATGTTGGAGTAAGGTTAAAACCATTTTACATAGAGAGAATAAAAGAACTTGGGATAAATTCTGTATATATCGATGATGACATATCAAAGAATGTAATCATTGAAGAGAGTATTTCTGATAAGACAAGACAAATGAGTAAAAGAGCTGTTAAGGAAATGACTGAAGCGTATTGCCGTGAAGGAAAAATTCTTAATAATAGTATTGTAAATTCAGTAGATTCAATACTTGAAGATGTACTATCAAATAAAGATGTTTTGATAAATGTAGCTGAAATAAGTGCGAGTGATAATAATATATATTCACATTCTGTTAATGTTAGTGTGTTAGCTACTATAATAGGCACTCATATGGGATATAGTATATCAAGGCTTAAAGATATAGCTACAGGTGCACTATTACACGATATAGGTAAGACAAAAATTTTAAATGATAAAAATCTTATATCAGAATTTGGAACTAAGGAAGAACTAGATGAGTATGTAGAATTGATGCATCCAAAGGTGGGATATGATGTTTTAGGAAAGCAGCATGTTTGGAGTTCGTATGTGAAGGTAGCTGTTTTAATGCATCATGAAAGAAATGATGGTAGTGGATATCCTCTGAAGTTGCATGGAGATGAAATAAACCAAGTTGCAAAGATAGTATCTATATGTGATGTTTTTGATAACTTGATATCAGGGAGAAATGGGGTTGAAAATAAAACCGTATCTGAAGTAATTGAATATCTTATGGGGATGAGTAATGTTCATTTTGATGCAGATATAGTAAGAAAGTTTACTATGAATATAGCTGCTTTTCCAACTGGTAGTGGTGTTGTTTTAAGCACAAATGAAAAGGGATTAGTGGTGAAACAAAATAGTTCAATGCCAACCAGACCAGTGGTGAAAGTCATCTATGATAAATATGGAAACCTACTTTCAGAATCCTATGAAGTAGATTTATTAAAAGAATTAACTTTATTTATCACAAAAACTTGTGAATTTTAATTTTGGGGGCAGTTATATGAATGATAAGTGTGATTGCATAAATGTTAATTACTCCAAAGATTGTATCAGACTAATTAATAGTACTTTTCTTAAATTTTTAGAAGTTGATAGTATTAATTACCAATCTGAGGTGAAAAAGTCGTTGGAGGAGATAGGATTATTTTTTGATATAGATAGAATTTATATGTACTATTTTTCAAAAGATCCTACTTTTATGCAGATAGAATGTCAATGGAATAAAGATAATATAATACCAAAAAGACAATCTCAAGAGGAAGAAGTGGTTTATACTCATCCGTGGCTTATTCGTGAGATTAAGAAGAGGGATTTTATTTTTATAAATAATATAAATGAATTTCCTGCTCAAGCAGTATTTGAAGCTGATGCTTTTAATGAGGAGGGAATTCAATCTTGTCTTATGGTTCCATTAAAAAATGAAAATGAATTAATAGGATTTATTGGATTTGAAAGTTTAACGAAGCCTTTAAAATGGCAAGAAAATCAAATTAGAGTTTTAACAGATATTTCTAAGGCCTTTTCATACACAAAAGTAAGAATTGAAAAAGAAAGAAATTATAAATCAACTCTTGATGGACAGGCAATTTTGCTTAATAATGCTGAGTCGCAGATTTGGGCATTAAGTAATGTTACTTCATATGCCACTGCAAATGAAGCACATGCAAAGTTCTTTGGTAAGAAACAAAGTGAGTTAGAATATCAAGATTTATTTGATATTTTTGATATAGATACAGCAAACAAGCTTTCACAAATCAACTGGGATTTATTTAAAAAAAATGGGCCTGCTGAAAAGGAATTAGAAATTAAAAATTGGAAGGGTGAAACCAGATTACTTCAAATTAAAAGCAAGCCTCAAAGAGATGCTTTTGGTAATATTAAGTATCTTATTTGTACTGCTGAAGATATTACAGAGCAAAGGATTGCAGAAGCTGAGTTATATAAGGCAAAAGAGCAAGCAGAAGCGGCTAATATTGCAAAGAGTGATTTTTTGGCAAATATGTCTCATGAAATTAGAACACCAATGAACGGAATATTGGGATTTCTTCAATTGTTAAAATTAACTGATTTATCTTTGGAACAAAAAGAATTTATACGTGAAGCTCAATCAGCTTCAGAAGTTTTATTATATATTATTAATGATATATTAGATTTTTCTAAAATTGAGGCGAAGAAACTTACGATGGAGAAAATTAAATTTAACTTAAGGAATACCATCGAAGATGCAGTATCGCTTCTTGCTCCAAAGGCAGCTGAAAAAGGACTTGAGGTTTATGTAATGATTAAAGATGGGGTGCCAGAAGAAGTGATTGGTGATCCTTCAAGGCTAAGACAGATATTAAATAACTTAATAAGCAATGCAGTAAAGTTCACAGAAACTGGTGAAATTTCTGTTACAGTTGATTGTATAGAAGAAGAAAATAAAATAGTTAATCTTAGATTTGAAGTAAAGGATACAGGAATAGGAATCCGATATGAGGATATTAATAAGTTGTTTCAGTCTTTTAGTCAAGCAGATGCTTCTACAACTAGAAAGTATGGTGGAACTGGCTTAGGATTAGCTATATCAAATGAATTGGTTAAAATGATGGGCGGAAAAATGAGTGTTGAGAGTGTATTTGGAAAAGGCTCAACCTTTAAATTTGATGCACGTTTAAAAATTGCTAAAAAAGTTTTAAAACAGAAATTTGACTTTGAGAAGTTTAAGGGTACCAATATTTTGATTGTTGACGATAATGACAACAATAGAAAGAGTGTTAGTTCATATTTTCAAGGAACTGGTCTTAATATATTTGAGGCAAAGAGTGCTGGGAATGCTATTACTTCAATACTTACAAATGTAAATACAGAAAACAAAATAAGTATTGCTATTGTAGATTATAAAATGTCAGATATGAGTGGCTATGAACTTGCAACTACATTGAAAACAATTCCTTTTGCAAAGGATGTAAAGTTAATACTTTTAACCTCTGTAATGCAAAAGGATGAGACCAAAGAAGCGAAAGAATATGGCTTTTCATCTTGTTTAACTAAACCTGTGAGAAAAGATGATCTACTTGGTTGCATTGCTAAAGAACTAGGATTAAAAAAGGAAGATGAACAAAAAGGTAAAAATGTAAAGGACAGTACAGTTAAAGAACCTGATGATATATTACAACCTAGGATTTTGATTGTTGAAGACAATGCAATGAATAGAAGAATAATTATTAGCATGCTTAAGTTAAGAGGAATCAATTGTGATATAGCTGTTAATGGTGTTGAAGCACTTAAAGCAATATCAGAGAAATCTTATGATGTTGTTTTTATGGATTGCCAGATGCCTATAATGGATGGTTATGAATGTACGTCTCAAATAAGGCAACTAGAAGGTGAAAAAAAGCACACTACAATTATTGCTATGACTGCCAATGCCATGGAAGGTGATTATGAGAAGTGTATTAAAACAGGAATGGATGATTACATAAGTAAACCAATAAATTTCGATAAAATGTTTAAAAAAATAGAAAATAGTACTAAAGCAAAGCAAAAAGTTGACGATTATAGTAGAATAATAGATAATAATATTGAAAATTTTATTAATATTACAGAGCTTGATAAAGATGAAGCAAGAGAAATACTTGAAGATTATATAAAATGTTTACCAGATTTATTGAATGAAATTAATGAGGCTATTGAGAATAGTGATTTCAATAAGTTGGCAAGAGGAGCTCATGAATTAAAAGGATCTTCTGGTACGTTTGGAATAGCATCAATTTATGAAGTAGCAATAAAGCTTGAAGAAGCAGCTAAACAACAAAATAAAGTTGAATGTTCTAATTTATTTATTCAAATAAAAGACTCATGTCATTAATTTGAATAAAACTATACAGTTATTAAAAAAAGATATATGTAAAGGGGCTTAAGTATGAAAAAAGTTTTAATAGTTGATAACTCATCATACATGAGAATGTTTGTAAGAAAAATAGTAGAAAAAGGAGATTCTTATAATATATTTGAAGCATCTGGGAAAGAAGAAGCAGTTGAGATATTTGAGAGTAAAAATATTGATATTGTTATTTTGGATTTAAACATGTCTGAGTTTAGGATGGATGGTATTCAGGTGTTAACAGAAGTAATGGAAATTAATCCGCAAGCAGTAGTTATTATTATTTCTGCAGTTGGCCATGAAGAAGTAAAGGAACAATGTATGGAATTAGGAGCTAAGGGTTACATTAGGAAGCCATTTACCGCAGAAGCTGTATTAAAAGTGCTAGAGCAATATAATTAGAGTTCAAATTTAATTTGAAATTATTGAGAAAATGATTTATTATATATTAAGATAAAAGTTAATAGTGAAAGTTTATGTCTTTGTCACCGGATAAAGACGATATATAAGCGTTCAAAGTTTACTCCGTAGGTCTTAGAAGGAGTGAATTTTGAACGCTTTTAATTTTTAGGAGGGTAAAATGAAGATTAATTTCAAATTTTATGATTATTTATGTAAGGAAGTTAAACATGTAAGAGAAGAAGTATTTGTAAAAGAACAAGGTTTTCAAAATGAATTTGATAAATGTGATGATAAATCATTTCACCTTTTGTTATTTGTAGATAGAGAACCTATAGGAACTGCAAGGTTATTTCAATTAGAAGCTAATAAAACATTTATTATCGGAAGAGTAGCTGTTCTAGAAAAATATAGAGGACTTCATCTTGGCAATAAAATTATAAAAATATTAGAGGAAAAAGTTGAAAAATTAGGTGGAACATGCGTTGAGTTATCAGCACAATGTAGAGTTCAGGAGTTCTATAAAAAATTAGGCTATATTCCAATTGGTGAACCTTATTTAGATGAATTTTGTCCACATATTTGTATGAGAAAAGAATTGTAGCACGAAAAGGAGAAAGAATATGCCATTTGAATATGTTTTACCAATTTTTATAGTTATCATTTTTAATTTCATTTATCATTTAACGTCTAAAAGTATACCTAAAGGAATCAATACATTTTTATCTTTAACGGTAACCTACTTAGTAGCAACCATAATTACATTAATTATGTATTTTATATCACCTAAATCTAATCATATATCAATAGAAATACATAAAATAAATTGGACGAGCTACGTTCTTGGTGCAGCTATTGTAGGAGTGGAAATCGGATACATTTATATGTATAGGGTTGGTTGGAATGTAAGTAAAGGATCACTTATAGCAAGCATAGGTATAGCTATTTTGCTTATTTTTGCTGGTGTGATATTTTATAAGGAACATATTGGGGTATATCAAATAGCAGGAATAGGATGTTGCATTGTAGGTTTAATCTTAGTGAACTTACATTGATTTTAATAGGGTATGCATATAACTATTGTATATAGTGCTATTTCTATATACAATAGTTATTATTTTTAGGAGTATACTTTAACATCATATTAAAGCAGTGGGATAAATTTATTTAATGATCCCATAATCACTTATATCAGCAATTTTGTCACGATATGATTTTGAACAATCCATTGATTTTAACCTATCTATTACAGAGTTATCTTTCCAAAAGTGCATAGCATATGCTTTATCTGTATCAGTAGTATTCATAAAATAATCAAATCCTAAATGAAAATATTCTTCTAATCGAGGATCTAAAGGCAAGAATGCTAAATCAAAATGTCTGCCTTTGAGTTTATTTATTTCTCTTTCAAAATGTACTGTAATCTTTTTATTATCATCATCACTATCAAAATTAGAAATCCATAAATTAAGGTCTCCAGCATGATAGATTGTCTTATTGTTAACTGTAGCAATAAATGCTACACCAGCATCTGTTGAAATTAATGTTTCAACTTTTAAATCAGAATTTTCAAGAACATCATTGCCGCCTATAAATGTAATTTTCTTATAAATATTTTCACTAATACCATGATTAAAAAAGAATTTTTGATTATATTTTCTTTTAATATCTCTTGATAAAATATAGTGCACATTAGGATAATCTTTCATTAAACTAAATATATCTAAACTAAAGTGATCTTGATGTTTATGACTTGAGAAAATATATATTGTTTTTTGTGCATCAAAGGCAGGAATAATTCCATTGTAATAATCAAAGATTAGAATAACATTATCTAATTCCACAGAAAAGCAACTATGTTCAATGTAAGTAACTTTCATTTATGTTCTCCTTTAAGTTAATATTTGCATTTGTTATAGCATAAAGCATTTGAAAATAAATAACAAGTCCAAATAGGCTAGCAGGAGGACTGATTTATTTCTTGAACTAAATGAGCAGGCGTTAATTTAGAAAGCAGTACATAAGGGCTATGCATATTAAGTAGGTCAAATTAGTATAGATAAAAATATATAATTTTTATGTTGTAAATCATTACAGTATAAAGTAAAATGTAATGCATGAAAATAATTAGTGTGAATATATTAGTTATATTTTAAATATTAAAACAAAGGAGGATTTTATGAAGGATTTAACAAAAGGAAGTCCAATAAAGTTGATTATAGCCTTTGCAATCCCTATATTGATAGGAAACATATTTCAGCAATTATATAATCTTATTGATACAGTAATTGTTGGACAGACTTTATCTGTTAAGGCTTTAGCAGCAGTAGGGGCAACAGCTCCAATTGTTAGTCTTATTATAGGATTTGCAATTGGTATGACCAATGGGTTTGCTGTTATAGTAGCACGTTATTTTGGTGCTAAGGATTATGAAAAAATGAGACAAGCGGTGGCTGGAACAATTGTCTTAGGATTAGCTACCTCAGCAGTTCTAACTGTCTCAAGTCTTTTGGGAATTAAAAGTCTTTTAAACTTATTAGACACACCAAAAGATATTATGGATAATGCACTTCTATTTATAAGGATTATTTTATTAGGAATGACATTTTCAATGTTATATAATATGCTGGCAGGTATTCTTAGAGCTTTAGGAGACACAAAAAATCCATTATATTTTCTAATTATATCCACAGTAGTAAATATAATATTAGATTTTCTGTTTATTTGTACTTTCAGAATGGGCATTGAAGGAGCCGCTTATGCTACAGTATTATCTCAACTATTATCAACGGTTCTATGCTTTAGGTACATATTAAAAAACTATCCGATTTTAAGATTAAAAAGGAGACATTTCAAATTTAAAAGATCACTTATAGTAGAGTTATTTAGTACAGGTATTTCCATGGGACTTATGCTATCAGTTGTAGCAAGTGGTACAGTAATATTACAAAGTTCAATTAATGGTTTTGGTACTGCGACTATTGCAGCTCATACAGCAGCTCGTAAAATTTCAGAAATGTTTATGCTCCCATTTGGAACTCTTAGTGTAACTGCAGCTACATTCTCAAGTCAAAACTATGGAGCAAAGAAACCAGATAGAATCAAAAAAGGACTTAAGCAAACTATCTTAGTATCATGGATATGGGCAACTGTATGTATAATAATATCTTATACTTTTATGCCAATAATAATTTCTGGAATTACTGGTACAAGTCAAATTGAAATTATTCAAACAGCAACAAAGTATCTTCGTATAGATACACCTTTTTATTATGTTTTAGGTATTTTGCTTATTCTTAGAAGCACATTGCAGGGCATAGGACAAAAGGTTATACCTATTATAGCTAGCTTTTTTGAGCTTGGAGGTAAGATAGTAGCAGTTTCTTATTTAGCACCAACAATGGGGTACTTTGGAATATGTATTACTGAACCTATTATATGGGTAGTATGTACTGCATTTTTATTAATTAGTTGTATTGGAATCAGTAAGAAGATTAGTTTAATTAGTGCTCAGAGTTAGAAAGAAACTGAATTATTTATATATAGAGAGATTTTAATAAATAATTTTAATTTATAAAGTGTTTAGTACTGTTTATTATCTGTATAGAACTATTCCATAATAATGTTGTTGGACAAGTTACAAAAATTCGGCATTTTTCTACCAACATTTAAGTGGAATAGTTCTATATACAAAAAAATTTGGATTATAATAGTATACTTCTAAGTTCATTAAAATCTTCAATGTAGTAATCTGCAAATTGGTTAATTGACTTTTGATGTTCCTCATTTCTTTTTAATAAATAGCCAGTGGCTATAGTGCTCATTCCTAATGTTTTTGCACCTTTTAATTCATCAGAGCCACCATCACCAATAAAAACACAACTTTCAGGGATGACATTCATTTTTTCTAAGGCAATTTGATAGATTTGTGGATGAGGTTTTAAATATCCAACTTCACAAGAAAAAATTCTTTCATCAAATATATTGCATAGTGGGGAGTTATCCCAATGCATCATATCAAGCATGTCTGCATTGCTAATAAGGCAGATTCTTTTGCCACCTTTTTTCAAGTCTGAAAGAACATCAAGAATTGTACAATCTATGTTAAGCAAAGCATTTTTTAATCGTTGTTGTCTCAAATTAAGTATTTCAGTTTTATCATTTTCAGCAATATCTAATTTCATTTTTTCAATAATATATTGAATTATTAATTCAGGGGTTATACTTTTATTAGTAGCTCTTTTATTATATAATTCAAGATCCTCTGCATAAGACTCCCATTCTTCAATGGAAATTCCTAATACGTCATTTTCATTCCTTAAACAATTATATTTAGGGGTGATTAAAGTGAAGAATAGATCAAAAAATACAACACTTATATTGTGTTTTAAAAGTTTTTGTTTCATAGATACCTCCAACTCTAAGAAAATTTTTGTAATGTATGTATTAGCTACTGTTTAATGTTTTATTAATAGAAATCTCATATATACAGTATAGCACATCTTTTAAGTTGTGATGTTTTGGCACCATATGTAAGTATTTATGTTATAATTTTCAATATAACAAGCAAATCTAATTCAGGAAAGATGAGCAGAAAAATTATTGTGAATATACAGAAGAAGATACAAAGGAAAAATTAAAAATGAAATGTCTAGATACTTTATTCCTACAAGGAGGCAGAGATGGATTTAATTGATTTAAGAAAGTTTGATTTTGATATGTTTGAAGTTGTTTCAGAAAATGATAGTGAATTAATTTTTCAGGGTATAGAGCTTGAAAATGGTATATATAAAAGTTACGTCTATATTTATTATTTTACAAATAAATGTGTTGAAAGGATAAATAAGGTAGGTATAGAAACTGCTGAATGTGGTTTACATGATAATTGTATACTAAATAATTATTTATATACCTGCTTAACTAAGGCGAATAGTGAAGGCAAAGAAATGTATATATATAGGATAAGTCTTACTGATGGAGGAATAGAAAACCTTTATTGCATAACAAAAAATGCATTTGTTAATATTTTAAGTGATAGATATGTATTGGTTAATGGAAATGATTATAAAATTGATAAAGAACATTCTGATTTAGAAAAAGAATTAAAAGGAGAATATGATTATGCTATATTATGTGACTTGGAGGGGAAAAAGGAATATAAAATAAATGATATAAGGATTGCTTCAGGAATTAGGGATTACTTTATTCCGTATTCAGTTGATGGAAGTAGATACGTTGTTTTTGAAGAAGCATATATGTATGACGTGGAACTTCAAGAAATATTTGAGAAAGGAATAGGAAAAGAAGACTTTTACAGGAATGGTTACAGAGAAAGTATAAATATTATTTCATTAAGTAAGTTTGCTGAATCAGTAAAGAGTGGATGTAATGTAATTCCATTTAAAGAAATTCATAAAACAGAACTTAATGCTTGGACAAGATATTTTGGTATGGATGATGAAAATATTTATTATAGAGTAATGAATTTTGAAACCAAAATTGAACAAATATTTTTAGTTGATAAAAGAAATTTTGAAAAAAGAATATTAAAGAGTGTAAAAAGTGATACGGATAGTTCATCTTATAGTTACTACAATTTATGTCACAATATAAAGAATAAAGAAATATACGAAATAATAGTTGTCAATAAAAATAAATACATTATAAAAGGAATTTATAAGAATAGTTATAATATTGTGCTAGATGATGTAAGAGAAAGTTTTCAAGGGGTAGTTGGTGACTATATTATAACAGAATTTTGGACAGAGGATGACAATGGAGATAATTATAAAGATTTTGTGAAAATAAAAAACACTAAAGATAACTCTGTGAGTATATACGAAGGAACCTGTACAATAATTAAAGATAAATTAGTGTTATTTAAATATTTATAGATTTTATATAATACCATACATTTTCATTATATATTTTAAGATGTATGAAAAGTAACTCCAAATCGGCATTTTTACTATAAATATTTATATATTTTTATATAAACATATATTACAAGAGGCAGATCCTAGTAAAAGGTTCTGCCTCTTCTATTAAACACAATTTATTTAGCAAGCTGTAGTCTTTTAATTACATAGAAGCTGATGCCTGCGCAAATAATAAAAATTATTAAGAGAGGAGTTAGAAACAATAAATCTAAATTAGTTGCTTTCATCAACTCAAAACCCCAGGTTGCAGGAAAAGCTTTGCTTATAATCATAAGGAATTTTGGCAATAGTTTAGCAGGAAACATTATTCCAGAAACCATAATTGAAGGTAAGAAAATAAGTTGAGAGATCATGGTGAGTCTAGATGTATTTTTAATTATAAGCCCTAAAATTACTCCAACACTTAAACTGCAAACTATAAAAATAGCTAGTACTAAAAAATATTTAAAAATGTTTTGAGGGATTGAAGCTTTAAAGAAAATTGGTGCAGTTAAATAAATTATTATACTGACTATAAATAGATGCACAAAGGATGAGATAAAGTTGGTTAGCACAGGAACATACATAGGAATGCTACCAACTTGGAATGATTTTTTTAAGTCACTTCCATAAGTTTGTGATATTGGAACTGGGACACCTAGAATCGCCCCCATAGTAATACTGAATATGGACATTGATTCAATTAATGTTTTCTTAGAATCAGGAGTGATAGTAGTAAATATACCTCCCATGAATCCAAAAAAAACTAATGGTACAACATAATAAGTTAGCAAAATACCTTTATTCCTAAAATCTATTTTCCATTGAAGTAAGACTTCATATAAAAATGCTTGCATTACTTTCCCTCCTTTGCAATAGTTAAAAAGCTTTCTTCTAATGATTGATGTATAATTCTTATATCAAGCACAGAATTTGATATGCTTTTAAGATAAGTTAATATTTCTAATAAAGCATCACTAATATTAATAGTTACAAAGTAATGATAGCTTCCTTCAGTTTTTAAATAACTAGAATGGCTAAAATTAGTGCAAATAAAAGGATCAGTGGTCTTAATTTGCAGTGTTATTTCTGATTGCATCTCTAAAATCAGTTCACTAGGAGAACCCATAAATACAAATTTACCACCTTTTAATATTGCGATTTTATCACATAAATCTTCTACTTCAGCCATATCATGACTTGATAAAATAATTGTTTTTCCATTTGATTTTAATTTTCTTATTTGCTCATGGAGTGCAATTCTACCCTCTACATCAAGCCCAGCAGTTGGTTCATCTAGAAAGATTATATCTGGATTTCCTATCAGTGCTAGTGCCAGATGAAGACGCCTTTTTTGTCCAGTTGACATCTGACAATATTGTTTGTTTTTTATTTCATTTAAACCAAGACTTTCAAAAAGTGAAATATCAACAACTGTTTTATTCCACTTGCTAAATAGGGTAAATGCTTCTATTGCTTTAATATTTGAAGGTAAGGACGCTGACTGCAATTGGACACCGAATTTACCTTGAACGAATATTTTCCCACTGTCGTATTTTTTTAGTCCTTCAATACATTCAAGTGTAGTGGTTTTGCCTGCACCATTTGTACCTAGAAGTGCAAATATTTCACCTTTATTGATTTCAAATGAAATATCATTAAGAACAGAATTTTGTCCATAATTTTTTGTGAGATTTTCAACTTTTATAGCTAAAGTCATTTTAATCCTCCTTTTTTAATGGATTATCAATAGAATTATTTTTAAAATATATTTCTAAAGCTTTGCCAATAAAATTATCAGCTGCTTTCTGTTTTTTCATCATTTCTTCAGTCCAGAATTCTTTGGTTTTATTAAATGCAATTAGTTTTGGTAGCATACTTAAGTCGCCTTCAGTGAAATCCATGACCAAAGTCCACCACTGTTTTGCAAGATCTTGTCCTTCCTCATTTTCTGGACTTATATTTTGTTCAGAAAGTGAGGCTATATCATCACAGAGACTCTGCCATTTGTTAAAAAGGGCTCGTGCAATTTCAGGTTCAATAGAGTATTTATCCCTAGCATGTGTTAGAAGATTATCATCAAAAAATTTAATAACCCAATAACCTTCATTTTCTTGTTGAATCATTGAGATTATATTTGCATATTTGTTGAAATCTACATCATGACTTTGTTTTACTTCATCTCTTAAGGATTGGATTGCATTTACTGCTTTTTGTAACTTGGAAATTTGAGAATTAAGAGATTTTTCTTGAGAATTTAATATATTTATTACATCATTAGGATCATCTAAAGAAATTAGTTTATGTTTTATATCCTCTAAAGAAAATCCTAAGTATTTAAATGATAGAATTTGATGAAGCTTTACTACATCCTTCTTTGTATATAATCGCCTACCACCTTCACTCTTTGAGGATGGAGTTAGTAATCCTTGTTTATCGTAATATTGTAATGTACGAACTGTTATGTTCATTATCTTAGCCAGTTCACCAACTGTTAATAACTCTTTAGTTTTCATTTTTTTACCTCCTAATGATTTTATTATATAATATAACGTAGCGTCACAAGCAACAATATATTTCAAAAAATTTTAAAATATAAGTTTATATACGACAGACTATTGTCGCAATTTTAGTGCTATACTAGTAATGTAAAAAATGGAAAGGGTAGTTTATGTTATTATGAGTAAGAATGTTTATGAACAATGTCCTATATATGAGAAAGAATTAATTACGTTAAGAAAAACAAGTAAGGAAGATGTAGAAGACTTACTTAAATGCTATTCAGATGAAAAGGCAGTGCCGCTATTTAATTCTGATAATTGTAATGGAGATGATTTTCACTATATAACTATGGAAAGGATGCAAAAAGCAGTTGACTTTTGGGAGTTTTCATATGCTAATAAGTACTTTGTAAGATGGACTGTAATTTTAAATAACACAAATGAAAAGATTGGAACAATAGAAATGTTTCATGCAAGTGCAGAAGGTGATTTTAACCATTATGGTATTTTGAGAATAGATCTTCAAAGCAAGTATGAGATCCAGTCAATTATAGAAGATATATTAGATGTTTCAAATGAGTTCTTTTATGAACTCTTTGGTGTTGAAGTAGTTCTTACTAAGGCAATTCCAGAAGCCAGTGAACGAATTTTGGCATTGAAGAGCAGTGGCTTTAAGCATATTAATAGAAAATTTAGGAATTATGATGATTATTACTATAGATAAAATATAATTTAAAGTTGAAGATTTAAAAACATACAAAAGTAACCTCAACGTTGTGAAGAGGTTACTTTTTTTATAGTAATTATTGACAATAATTTGATATAAAACTATAATGAAATTATGAAAACAACAGATATAATTTCATTAATTTCAAAAGTAAGAGAAAGTGCAAATAAATTTATTATAAATGAGATGGATAGTTGGGGGATAAAAGGCTTAGTACCATCCCATGGAGATATTATTTTTGCTCTTTTATATCGAGAAAAACTGACAATGAAAGAATTGGCTGAGAAAATAGGTAAAGATAAGTCAACAGTAACTGCACTTGTAGACAAATTAATAAAGCAAGGCTATGTTGAGAAAGCAAAAGCTATTGATGATAATCGTGTAACATTTGTAGCCCTAACTGAAAAGGGTAAGGAATTGAAACCAATGTTTGAATCAATATCAAGCGACTTAATGTCTACAGTATACAAAGGAGTTTCAGAAAATGAGAAGGAGGAACTATTAAGAATATTAATAAAAATAAAAAGTAATTTTTAAATTTTTTTAGTCAAATAGTTTGATATAAAACTAATGTATATTTCTTGAAAATGATGATTGTTTTTTGATTGATGAATTATATTTAAGTTTTTTATCCGATAGCTAGCATCCGTAACACGCCAACTTCTTTAAGTTGGAGATAACGGCTGCACACTCCTGGATAAGTTCAACTAAGATTCAGATGGGGATACACCCCACCTGAATCAAGTCTCACTTGATAAGATAAACAAACTACGTTTGTGTGAAAGTGTGTGTACCAATTAAATGGAGGAAAAATAAAATGAAAGAAATTAAGATTTATAGAAATATTATAAAGTTAAAGAATATCGAAATGTTCTATCTAGATACTAAAACTGAAGGACCAGTTATACTTTGTTTACATGGGTTGTGGGGAAGAGCAGAGAATTGGGTTGATTTCATGAAAAAGTATGGGAATCAATATAGGGTTATTGCACCAGATCAAAGGGGACATGGACTAAGTAGTAAACCTATATCAAAGTATACTGGTGAGGAAATGGCAGAGGATATATTTGAGTTGTTAGCTGAGTTAAACATAGAGTCAGCAATTTTAGTGGGTCATTCTATGGGAGGTAGAACTGCTGCATATTTAGCAGCAGAACATCCTAAGTTAATAAAAGCATTAGCTATATTAGATATGTCAGCAGCAGGCCCAGAAAAGCAGAGTTCTATGCCTCTAGAGGAACTTAAAGAAAATGATGGAATGACCCAAGATTGGCCACTACCTTTTTCTAGTTTAAGTGAAGCAAGCAACTTTATTAAGCAAGCTTCTAGTTCCAATTTGGAATATGAGTACTTTATGAAGAGTTTAGTTGAAACTGTGGAAGGTTATAAAATGCTCTTTAGTGCAAAGGCTATGACAGCCATACGTGAATATTATGAAGATTGGTTTCATCTACTACCAAGCATAAAGTGTTTAGTACTTTTAATTAAATCAAGCAATCCTGAAGAAGTGCCAGATGATGAATATAATAAAATGAAGTCTATGATTTCTAATTGTATTCCTTGTAAAATGTCACATCCGGATCATAATGTTCACTTAGCAAATAAAGAAGAATTCTATGAATATTTTGATGAATTCTTAATGAAAATATAAATTATCTTATTTACAGAGCAGTCTAACATTTAATAATTAATTTTTATAAAGAATAAGCTGAAGATTGAGAGTAAAATGCCACTCAATATAGGTAGAATAAAGCTTGGAATAGCGTTCATTAGCACTCCAGCGATAATTAATGCAACAGGAAGAATTATTTTTGCAACGCTTATACCAAGACTTAAAACTCTACCTCTAAATTCATCAGAAACTGTTTGCTGTAATATATAGAAGAGTGGTATATCAATGCAGGATACTGCTGTTCCTGCGAGGATCATAACAATAAGGAAGTATATCAAGTAGAAAATTTCATTTGATATTTTATAGTGGAGTATAACAGAAACTCCTATTGATATCATACAAAAGGCTAGCAATAAATTAGTTGATACTATAATTTGTTGATATGAATATTTGCTAATGGCTTTCTTGATTATAATAGCTCCTAAAATCATTCCAATAGGGAAAGCTGCTTCTATTATTCCAAAAAAATTAGTATTGAGTACTAATATATTATTTATTATATAAGGCATTGGCACAGTTATTGAAAGTCCCATAAAGAAGTTTAGAGCCACAAGAACTCCTAAGAGATTAATAATATTTTTTCTGCTCTTTAAATAAGTAAAGCCGTCAAATGTATCTTTTAAAATATTAAATTTTAGAGATTCTTTCTCTTCAGCATTATAGTTAAACTTAAAATTTATAAACAATTCAAGTAAAGCAGATAATAAAAAAGATAGGCCGTTAATTAGGATGAATAATTTAACATCTAAAAAGGCATAAACTATGCCACCAATCATGGGACCTGCTATAGAGGAGGAAGATTCTATTACTTTGCTTATAGAATTTATTGACATAAGATACTTTTTTGATACTAAGTTAGGTTTGGCAGCTTCTGTAGTAATTCCATAGACAGTTGAAAATACATTTAAACAAAAGGTGCTTATATAGATCATTGATATATTTAGTGGATACTTTAAGGTTAGTAGATAAAGACATATCATAATGAGTCCGTTTATAGAATCACCAATTATAGATAGAACTTTTTTATCAATTTTGTCAGCCAGTACCCCTGCAAATGGACTTACAAGTATTGTTGATATAATGCTAAGAGTTTGAGTTGTGGCAAAGCTTAAGCTTGAACCAGTAATTTTTAAAACATATAGACTAATAGCAAGATTGTATATGGATGTTCCAAACAGAGATATGCAGCTTGCAGCTGAAAATAAAGTTAAGTTTGATAATTCTTCATTTTTTAAGAAGTTAATTTTTGATATAACTAGTGCTTTCATTTACAATCACTTTCCTTTAGACATCACTATATTTTGAGGAAGATGCCTTGAGTCCATTGTAAAACCTAGTGCTATCACCATTTCAATATGTAATTTAAGAAAAATTTCATTGAAAAATGAATAAAAGATAGGGTCAACCCTATCTTTTTCCTAGAAATAAATATGAGTAGATTTTTTCTCCATTTTCAAAAAAGTTCTCATATTTTCCACCTTCATCAATATAGTTTGATATATTTTCATCAATTATGTTGTAGTCAAGCTCTGAAAGTTGTTGCTTAACGTGTTTTAACGAAAAATTATTCCTAAAAGCATCTTTAATTTGGCTGTTACTTACAAAATTCTTAAATAAGATATAGCTTCCGATTAAATCTGAATCATTCTTAGTATAATCATTAGTTAGTTTCAATAAAAAATCTTTATTTTCAAAACTGTAATTAGTTGTTCCTGAAATATCTACAATTGTATCCACACAATGATTTTTTATTGGAATACTGAGAAAATCAGAACATATAAAAAGAATATTTTTCTTACAGTTAGAAGCTTCCAAAATGCTTTTTAAAAATATGTGTCTATTTATATCATGATCTACAGCTATATATAAGGAATCGTTAGGTAGACTTTCATAAATGTTTCTCAAAAAGAATCCTATTCCTGAACCTAATTCAAGGATTACTTTGCTATTTAAAGTGGCAAAATCTATCTTTTTATTGAACCAATCCACACTTTTATATAGATTATTAAGAAAATGATTACTAGTAGTATTCATATATTCCATTATATAATCCATATCAAACTTAATGTCATAATCTAAGTCTTTATTTGTAAGTTTTAAAATGCCACTCTCAATTATGTATCTTTCACCGCAAGAACAAACTAAATTACCATTAGCTATTTGATTTTTTACTATATTTCCATCAGCTAACTCTAAATCATGTCCACATTTTAAACATTTTAGTAGATGGAGTGTATTTATATTTACTCCTATGGTAGTTTTATTGCTAGCTTGAATTTTTGAGATTTGGTGTAATTTTAGCCTAAGATTTTGTTGCATAATAGAAAGATCATTTATTTGTGTCTCTAACTCCTTATCTTTGTTAATAAAAAGAGTTTTAATACATTGATTTTCTTCATAATTGATAAGTTTTGCTAATTTTTTATATAATAATATTGACTTAATTTCATTTAATGAAAATCCCATTGTCTTAAGCTCTAGAACAGTATCCAAATCATTTTGACATTTAGAGTCAAAGTCGTACTGACCACCCTTCTTTTCAGGTGTTATTAAACCCTTGTCCATATAATGTCTAATTGTATCAATAGTTAAATTATTTATTTCAACAAATTTACCAATCTTCATTTAATCAACCTCTACTAATGATAATATTTATAATTGTTATTAGGTATCTGAAAGTACATAGGTTTATATGCTAGTCTATTTTCAGAGGCCTTAATTGATACTTGAAACATATTAAATAATTATATCACATTAGCAAACAGGTATTGTTTAGAAATAGTAGTATAAAATTAATATAGATATACACACTAATAAGATATTGACATATGATTTAATTAGGACTAAAATTATCCAAAAGATATATGGATATGACGATGATAGAGAAAAGTAGATTTATATGATACTTACAGAGAGTAGGAGTTTCTGAGAATCCTGCAGTTGAAGATATTTTGAAGTTCCCTCTGGAGTTTTAAGCTGAAATATAATTAGGCAAGACGGAGCTTTCGCCGTTACAAGAAAGAGGATATCGGATTTAGTTTCCTGTATCTATTTGAGATATTAAGTAGATTGTGAAATTTAGAATATAAATTTTATAATTAATTTGATAATTAAGGTGGTAACACGTGAGTTTAACCTCTCGTCCTTTATGGGACGGGAGGTTTTTATTTTTATAGACAAAAAGGAGTGAAGAATAATGGATAATCTAATTGAGCCATTAAAGAAAATTGCAGTTGAAGCTTTAGAGCAGGCAAAAACTAATGAAGAACTTGAGGATTTGAGAATAAAATTTTTGGGGAAGAATGGTGAGTTGACAAATATTCTAAAGTCTTTGAGTAAATTTAGTATTGATGAAAGAAAAACAATTGGTGCAGAAGCAAATAAGTTAAAGGCCTTTATTACAGAAAGAATTTCAGAACTTAAAGATGAATTCTCTAATAATAATTCAAAAGGTAAATTTGATGATACACTTCCGGGAAATGAATTTGAAGAAGGAACCTATCATCCAATTACTATAGTTCAAAGAGAGATTGAAGAAATATTCAAAGGTATGGGGTTTATGATAGCTGATACAAATGAGGTTGAAACAGATTATTATAACTTTGAAGCGTTGAATGTTCCTAAATATCATCCAGCTAGAGATATGCAGGATACTTACTGGTTAGAAAATGGAATGGTGTTAAGAACTCAAACTTCAGCAGGGCAGCAGCATATAATGGAGCAATTTTCTCCTCCAATAAAGGCTATAATCCCAGGAAAATGCTTTAGAAATGAAGATATAGATGCTTCTCATGAAAATACATTTTACCAGTTAGAAGGTATTGTAATTGATGAGGGGATATCAGTATCAAATTTAATTTATACCATGGAAACAATGCTAAGCAAAGTGTTTGAGAGAAAAATCACAGTAAGACTTAGACCAGGATATTTCCCTTTCGTGGAGCCAGGATTTGAGTTGGATATAAAATGCGAAATATGTGGTGGAAAAGGATGTTCCACTTGTAAAAACTCAGGATGGGTAGAGCTATTACCTTGTGGTATGGTTCATCCAAATGTATTAAAGTATGGTGGAATTGATAGTGAAAAATATACTGGTTTTGCATTTGGACTTGGTCTTACAAGACTTGCAATGATGAAATACGGTATACCTGATATTAGAGTTTTCAATTCTGGTAACTTGAATATATTAAAACAATTCAAATAACTGTGGGAGGTAAGGAAAATGAAGATATCATTAGATTGGATAAATGATTATGTAGATATAAAAGATATAGATGTGCAATGGCTTGTAAGTAAATTTACAATTACAACAGCTGAAATAGAGGAGGTACATCATGTAGAAAATGATGTGATAATTGAAATTGACAATAAATCTTTGACTAATAGACCAGATTTATGGTGTCATTATGGAATAGCTAGAGAGATTGCTGCAATCACTGCTAGAAAGTTAAAAAGTGTAGATTATGTAGGAGAACAGGATTTAAATTGTTCTGATGGAGAGAAGTTAGAAGTTGAACTTCAGGATAAAGAAAAATGTTTAAGATATTCTGCTATAAAAATTGATAATGTTAAGGTGAGTAGTTCACCAGAGCTTATAGCTACAAGATTAATAAAATGTGGTATAAGGCCAATTAATATAATAGTTGATTTAGCAAACTATGTTATGCTTGATGTTGGTCAGCCGCTTCATACTTTTGATGAAAAAGGCATTGATTGTATTAAGGTGACTTCAATAGATAAGGAAATTAAGTTTAAATGCCTTGATGATTTAGAAAGAGAAGTGCCAAAAGGTACCTTAATGATATGCAATCAGGATAAGCCTTTGGCTATAGCAGGAATTATAGGTGGTGCTGATTCTGCAGTTTCAGAAAACACAGAAGGAATAATACTTGAGTCAGCTACCTTTGAGGGTGTAAATGTAAGAAAAACAGCTTCAGCCATTGGCGTAAGGACTGATGCAAGTGCAAGGTATGAAAAACTTTTGGATACAGCAATCACAACTGTGGCCATAGGTAGGTTCTTAAAACTTTTAAAACAATATCAACCACAGGTAGAACTTAGAACATTATTGTATGATAATATAATAAAACCTGTAGAATCCATAAATATTAGCATTGAGCATAAATATATTGAAACTTATTTAGGAAATACAATAGATAAAAGTACTATTTTGAAGATATTAAATAGTTTGCAGTTTGAAGTACAGGAAAAAGGCAGTATTTATAATATAAAGGTACCAACCTACAGAGCAACAAAGGATATTAGCTGTAAAGCTGATATTATTGAAGAAATCCTTAGAGTTTATGGATATGATAATATAAAAGGCAGTCCATACAAAGCAGAAACTGTTTGTCCTGTAAGAAATGTTATGAAAGATATGGAATATTCAATAAAGGATTTACTTGTAAAGAAGTTCAATTTTAATGAGGTTCATTCTTATTGCTGGTATGATAATAATTGGGTTGAAAAATTAGGATACAATTATGATAGTGCTTTGAAAATAGCTAATTCAAGTGTTAAGCAGTTTGATAAGTTAAGAAGTGATATGGCTCCAAACTTATTAAAGATGATTTATGATAATAGAAAAAATTATGAAGAAATCAAGATTTTTGAGATTGGGAGAATATTCTCAATGCAGAAAAATGAGTTGGCTCAACCTAAGCATTTTATTGCTGCAATTTATAGCAATAAAGAAGAGGAAGAAGTGTATAGATATTTAAAGGGTATTTGTAGTTACTTATTGAGCAATATAAAAAACATTCAGGTAGAATATAATCCTATTAAAGAATTAAATAAGGCTTGTTGTCTTGAAATCAAATATAAAAATATAGAGTTAGGGTATATTTATTCAATACCAACAACTGCACTGAAGTTATTCGGTAATAAACATGTAATTAGTATTCTAGATATTAATTTGGAAGTATTAAATTCAATTGAAAAACAAGAAATTAGATATGTTCCTGTTTCAAAATATCCAGAGACCTATTTAGATTTTAGTATTTTAAGTTCTACAGATATGCCGTATGAATGCATAGGAAAAATTATTAAGGTTTTTACTCATGAACTACTAATTAAGACTCAATATATAGATACCTATATGGGAGCAAATGTTCCTGAGGGAATGAAGAGTACTACTTTTAGAATGACTATTGGTGATAAAAATACAACTTTACAAATTGAAGAAATAAACAAGGTAAAGGAGCAATTTATAGATTACCTTAGCAAAAATGGGCTAAAGCTTAGATAAAAGATATTTTTGGTGATGTTTTTTTGAATAAAGAATAGTATAGAAATGTTTTATATCTTCTAGTTCTATTATCTGAAACATTATAATTATATATGGGATTGACTACCATATATAATTATAATGAGATGGAGGAAATAATTATGGAAGCATATAAAAATATAAATTCAATTAATGAAGTAAAGGAAGTTCTTCATAATTTTCAAGAATTGTATACACATAAGGATATAAGTCAGATTGAAGGATTTGTAAATGATACATTTTCATTGAATGATGGACTTACTGTACTTGGAAGTGGGATGAATCAGTGGTGTTTTAATGTTGATGATATAAAAGAGCTTATTAAATCTCATTTTGATCCGAAAGACAATTACTGGAGAGAAATAGATTTTAAATTTGAAAAAGCTAAGATTTTTGCAAATGAAGATGTAGCTTGGGTTGTGTCTATCGGAAATATTAGAAATACTTTATTTGAAGAGTCACAAATAGAAAGTACCATTAGTAGAGTAAAAGATATTTTAATGAAAGAAAATAAGTCAAAAGAAAATGCCTTGGATGCAACAAGAAAGATTGCTAGAACGTTAAGAGAAATAGACAAGGGTGAAAATTATGTATGGCCTTTTAGATTTACTTGTGTGCTTATAAAGGAGAATGATACTTGGAAATTTCATCAAATGCAGTTTTCTTTTGATTCTGAATCATGGAGATACAGACTTACTGATAAAAATTATGATAGGAGTATATTTGAAATACCTAAAGGTAATTCAAGTGAAGAAATCAAAGAAATTAGAAAAGTACTTCAAGTATTCCAAGATGGATATACAAAAAGAGATTTAAATTATGTTGATGAATATATGAAGGAAGTTTTTCTAGATGATGAGGATTTAGTAGTAATAGGAACAGATGCTGAGGAACTTTGCTTAGGAATTGATGCTACTAGAGGAATAATTAAATCAGATTGGGAATATTGGGGGGATTTTAAATTCAACGTGGAGGAAGCAATAATAAGTGTTAATGGAGATGTTGCTTATTTTACTACAAAAGCAATTTTAAGCAGAAGTATATCCAATGAAACAATTCTTAAATGGATTAGCAACCAAGCTAAATATACATTTGAATCTCAAGTAGCATCAAAACAGAAGCTAATGGAAGTTCTTTTTGATACTATAGATTTCCTTTATGAAAGTGAGAGAGGAGAGATTTTTATTACGCCAATGAGATTCTCTGGAGTTCTAGTAAAAAATGCTAGAAGATGGCTTATTCAACATGTACAATACTCAGATTATGCAGAGTCAATGCCAGAAGTTAGGATAGAAAGCTAAAGAAAGACAATATTCTGCCAAGGTATTTTATTTAAGCATGTTAAAAGCAGTTAAAAATTGTTATGGAAAAGGTATAAGCGAATTAGAAATATATTGAAATAAACATAAAATAGGAAGAAGAAAAATTGTAACAGAACTAGAGGGGTATCAGAAATTGGTACTCCTTTAATTTTACTTAAATATAAAATTTAGCAATCTGAATCAAAAGTTATAATTAATATAAACTTATAATCTAAACATAATCTTAGATAAATTATGATTTTAGGAGGATTAGTTGATATGAAAGATAATGTAAAGGAAGTAGTGTACAAGCATTTGGTGGTTAGCGGTACCTCTTACGAAATAGGAAAAATGGAGGGGGAATTTTTAAAGAAGTATCATCAAGAGCAGATTAATATGTTTGTGAGTGGAAATGATTGGGCTAAACCTGTTTCTAAAGTAAAAGTAAACAAAGCTATGGAGGCTTTTAATAAATACTGTCCATATATAAATGAAGAGATAGCAGGGTTAGCTGAAAGTTTAGGAGTTACTGCTGAAAGTATAATACATTATGCTTTTTCTTATGTGAGTAAAGGTAATTGCAGTCATTTTGCAGTTCTTCCAAGTAAGACTTTGGACGAACATCTGTATGTTGGGAGAAGTTATGAGTGGAGTACAGATGATGAACTGAGACTTATGACAACAAGAGGAGATGGACTTAATGCACATATTGGTTTTTCGCTTCTTCTTTTAGGAAGGTTAGATGGTATAAATGAACATGGTCTTTGTGTAACTATGTCAAATGCAATACCCTGTGAGCAATCAGAGGAAGAAGGATTAAGATTTTGGATGGTAATTCGTATTCTTTTGGATAAATGTAAAACTGTTGAAGAAGCAATAGCACTTATAATAGAACTTCCAATATCATCGTACTGCAATTTAATAATAAGTGATAAGAGTAATAAAGTAGTACTTGCTGAAATTTGTAATTCAACAAAGGTTTTTAAGAATATTGATGAGAATACAGAAGATGCCTATGTTTGTTCAACAAATCATTATACTTTGGATGGAATGGAAAGTTGTATTAAAAACAGAATGAGACAATCTGTGGATAGGTATAACACGATAGTAAGAAATTTAGATATCAAAAACAATATTAGTAAAGAAGAAATAAAAGGAATACTTTCAAAACATATGCCTGAAGGAGTAGCATGTCATTATTATGATTATGGGTTAGGGACACTTTGGTCTATGATATATGATGTTACAATGAATAAAGTTGAAATGTGCTTTGGTTCTCCAGTAGTGAATAAATGGTATACTCTTGATTTGAATTCAAGTGATGGGATGACGGAATATAATGTTATTTTACCTTTAGAAAAGGCAGAGGAAACTATGTGGGAAAAAATATAAATAGAATTCTTATTTACAATTTAAAAGTATAATTGATTTTAATATAAATTTTAGAAGTGCTATAATTTTGTTGTGCTTCTAAAATTTATAAATGGATGTGATAATTGTGAACTATTATTATGATAATATATTAAATTCTGCTAATTACATAGAGGAGAATCTCACCAATGATATAAATATATCAGACATAGTTGAGCGTGCAGGATTCTCTAAATTTCATTTCTTAAGAATTTTTAGAGCTATATCTGGGTATACAATAAATGATTACATAAAAAGAAGAAGGATGACTGAAGCAGCAAAACTTCTAATTAGTACAAATATGAGAATTATTGATATAGCTATATTATATGTGTATTCTTCTCAAGAAGCATTTACAAGAGCATTCAAAGATGTATATAACGTTACTCCTAATTATTATAGAACTAATAAAATTTCCTATTGCAATCTTAATCAATTAACATTGTCAGAAGAAATATTAAAGTCTAAGGGGGACAATGAATTTATAGAACCAATAATTGTAGAAAAAGATAGTTTTACATTAGTAGGTTTAGAATATGAAGGTAAAAATAGCAAGCATGAAGTGCCTAAGTTATGGAATCAGTTGTATGAAAATATGGGTGATATAGAGAGAAATGTTAGCAATCAAGCATGCTATGGTTTAGAACTCTATGATGAAATATCAGAAGAAAATGGATGTTTTAAATATATAGCTGGATTTGAGATTAATTCATATAGCGCTGATATAAAAGCAGATAAGAAAATTGTAAAAATAGAAAAATCTAAGTATGCAGTGTTTCCTATAAAAGCAATAATAGATAATATTCCTAAGACTATATCAAAAATATATTCTGTATTTCTTCCTCAAACAGGTTTGAAAATCAAATGTAATTATGATTTTGAATATTATGATGATAATTTTATCCCCAATAGCAACGAGTCTTTTTTGTATTTTTATATACCAATTGAATGATAATACAATCTAAAAAAATTATTGAATTAACTAATGAATATGTATATTGACTCATGAAATATATGTAGAATAAGGTGTATAAAAAAAATAAATTAAAATAAAAATAAGTAAGTATACTACTTTTAAATACATCATATGAAGTGAGGTGCAATGGGTGAAGAAAAGAAGGTATTCAATATGGGCTATTTTAGTAATTGCTATTATTTTAATTTTTAATATGAGTACTCAGGCTGTATTTGCAGCTTCAAAACCACAGAAAAATAAAAATCTTGCTATATTAGTAGATCTTACAGAAGAAAGATTGTATTTAATAGATACAAAGAAAAATTTAATTATAAAAAAATATAGTATAGCTAGTGGAAAACCTGAAACTCCTTCTCCTATAGGTACATGGAAAGTTATTGGCAAGGATCAATGGAGCGGTGGATTTGGTACAAGATGGATTGGATTAAATGTACCTTGGGGAAAGTTTGGGATTCATGGCACTAATAAACCAGGATCAATAGGGTCAGAAGCATCACACGGTTGTATTAGAATGTTGAATAATGATGTTGAGGAATTATATCGGTATGTTAGACATGGCATGATAGTAAGCATTTATGGAGGACCATATGGGGCTTTTGAATGGGGATTTAGAAGATTGCAACCAGGTGATAGAGGTTCAGATGTTTTAGAAGTGCAAAGAAAAATGAAAGATAAGGGTTACTATCCTGGAAATTTAGATGGAATATATGGAGATGGAATGAAGGAATTTGTATTAAAGTTTAGGAAAGACAATAAGCTTGAGATGACACATGATATAGATTATAGATTTTATAAAAAATTAGGGATAATACTGATGGATTGAGAAAATAGTAAATATCAAATTAATGTGTACTATTTCTATAAATTATAAGTTATCATTCTTGCTGAAGTTGTTTTAAAATGATAATATATATGTAAAATACATGTGCTAAAATTTGGAGTGTTAAATTATAAGAGAAAAGCATTTTAAGCATAGTTTATAATATGGAGTGATAATGTGAAGAGTTTAGTAGTTTTTTATTCGTTGGAAGAGCATACAAAGTCAATTGCTAATATTGTTGCTAAAGAATTAAATGGTGATTTACTAGAATTAAAACCTGAAAAAGAAATTCCTAAGAATGGATTCAAAAAGTTTCTTTGGGGAGGAAAAAGCGCTGTTTTCAAAGATAGACCTAAATTACAAAATGAAATTCCTGATTTGGATAGCTATGATACTATTATTATAGGAACTCCAATTTGGGCAGGAACATATACACCTGCCATAAATACTTTTATTAGTGATAATAAAATAAAAGGGAAGAAGCTTGGATTTTTTGCCTGCCATGGTGGAGGCGGTGCAAAAAAATGTTTTGAGAAGTTAAGAGGTATATTAAGCGAAAATACAATACTGGGGACAATTGATTTTGCAGATGCAGAAGAAGATGAAGAAAAAATAAAGAAAGTTAACAATTGGATATCAAATTTTATAATAAAATAGATATTTATTTTTAAACCATAATTAAATTTATGGTTTAATTTTTTAGTTAAATACTTGAAAGATAACATTGTATAATACAAAAGAATAAATTTAAGCAAACGCCATAAACTATTAGTTGTTAATATAAAAGGATAGGGAGTAAATAACTCGACTTATTGGAGAATAAATTATGAAAAAGTATTTGTTAGATACTAATATTGTAATTGGTCTGTGGAGAAAATATCAATATGTTATGGATAAGCTTATTCAGGATAAAAAAATAAAAATATTAAAAGAAGTATGTGAAGAACTTGTGGTAAAAGAGAGAAGGCAATTTAGAGGACAACAGGTTTTATCAGAAAGATTTTGTAAGTTGCTACTATTTGATATGGAGGTTGATAGAAAAAATATTTCGGAATTTTATTCTTTATTAGATATTAAATATTCTAAAAGAGGGAATACTTACTTTGATAAAAATAAATTATCAGAGAATGATTTATTGCTTCTGTATTCCTGCTACTTTGATGATGATTTAATACTAGTAACTGAAGATAAATACTTATTAAATGCAGCTAAAGTTGTATTGGGAGAAGATAAAGTTTTAAGTTTAATTATGTTAGTTGATTCAATTAAGTTGTAAATAAGGGTATAACTTCATATTGAATTGCTATAAATAAAAAATCAAATTATATATGTTATTAATATATCAACAACTTGCCTTTTATTATAGAAATATGATAAAATATCACTTGGTTTGTTATATTTTTATAATTTCATAGGAAAAATATATTTAAACAAAAATGTTTTACAAGCTTATTGGGGAATATATAACTAAATAGGAGGACATTTATGAACTTATTTAAGAAAAAATCAGTTGAAAAGATACTGGAGAGTGCACAAAAGACGGATTTAAAGAAGAATCTTAAAGCAAAAGACATTGCTGCCTTTGGTATTGGTGCAGTAGTAGGAGTTGGTATATTTGTTGCCACAGGAACAGGAGCACATTTAGCTGGTCCAGCAGTAATTGTTTCATTTATAATTGCGGGGATAATAGCTTGTCTTTGCGGTCTATGTTATTGCGAGTTGTCAACCATGTTTCCTGTAGCGGGAAGTACATATTCATATTCTTATATAGTATTTGGTGAAATAGTTGCTATGATAATTGGTTGGTGCTTAACTGCAGAATATTTAGTTGCTTGCAGTGCAGTTGCATCAGGATGGTCAGGAACTTTTGTTGGTATATTAAAGTCGTTAGGAATAGAACTACCTAAAGCATTTATTGCTTCGCCAAGCAATGGTGGAATAGTAGACTTACCAGCTATATTAGTCATAGCTTTAATAACAA
Organism: Clostridium sp. TW13; assembly: GCF_024345225.1. Lineage (NCBI taxonomy): Bacteria > Bacillati > Bacillota > Clostridia > Eubacteriales > Clostridiaceae > Inconstantimicrobium > Inconstantimicrobium mannanitabidum. The sequence goes on along the minus strand of NZ_BROD01000001.1, from coordinate 1,951,024 downwards.
TACTATTATCTTATGGTATGAAAGAAAGTGCTAAGATTAATAATATTATAGTTGGTGTAAAAATAGCTATAATTCTTGTATTTATAATATTAGGAGTAACTCATATTGATCCAGCTAATTATCAACCTTTTGCTCCATATGGATTTAAGGGAATATTTGCAGCTACAGCTACAATATTTTTCTCATTTATAGGGTTTGATGCTATATCAACGGCAGCAGAGGAGGCTGAAAATCCTAAAAGGGATATTCCAGTGGGCCTTATATCTTGCTTAGTGGTAGTTACATTGCTTTATGTTTCTGTTGCAGTTGTGCTTACAGGAATGGTTCCTTTTAAGGAAATTGTTTCAGAAAATGCTGTACCAGGAGCTTTGGCTAGGGTTGGTATTAAATGGGGAGCAGCATTGGTAGGAACAGGAGCTATACTTGGAATGATTTCTACAATAATGGTAGTTCTTTATGGTCAAGTTAGAGTGTTTATGGTTATGTCAAGGGATGGACTTTTACCAAAAGTATTTTCAAAGGTACATCCAACACATAAAACACCATATGTTTCAACAATAGTAACTGGAAGCATAGCAGCTGTAATAGCTGGATTTTTACCATTAGATCTTATAGTACAATTCTTAAGTATAGGAACACTATTAGGATTTATAGTTGTATGCTTAGCAATTATAGTACTTAGAAGAACTATGCCAAATTATAAAAGAATATTTACAACTCCAGGAGTACCGTTTACTCCAGCAATAGCTATAGTATGTTGTGTAGTTTTATTAAGCAGATTACACATAATAACTTGGTTAGGTTTCTTAGTTTGGCTTGCTATAGGAATAGTTGTTTATTTTGTTTATGGTAGAAAGCATAGCCTACTTCAAAGAGATGAAGAAGCTGAAGAGTTAGAGTAAGTTTTATCAAAATTTTAAAATAGGATTCAATCAAAGAGTGTAATAAATTCTTATATAAGTGATTTATTACACTCTTTTAAATTTATTTTGAAAATGTATGCTGTAGTATAATTTGATGTTACAATATAGAATATATGGATAAAAAATAATGTTAGAAAAAAATAATTAATAAAGGTAGTGGTGAGATATGTATGAGGAAATTGAGAAAAAGTTAGGTGGAAAAATACAAGGGGTTAAAGTGCTAAAATCAGGATGGTCAGGAGAAATAATCTCTATAAATGTATCTAATTGCACAAATAAATATATAATTAAAACCTATAAAAGTAGTACAGAGGGCCTTGAAAATATAAAAAGAGAGTGGATGGGATTAAATCTTTTATACAATGCAAATTATCCTGTTCCTAGGCCCATATTAAATAGTTATGAAAATAATAGTGAACCTTATTTAGTTATGGAAGAAATAGATGGAGATAATTTGTGGACATGCTATACTAAATCATCTAATGAAGATAAAGGAATATTAATTGATAAATTTGTAGAAACATTTTATAAACTACATCAATTAGATGTATCTATAGTAGAAAAAAAATATCTTGAAGATTTAACAGATAGTTTTATAAAAAAAGAAATTAATGATATAGGAGAATTGATAGAAAAAAATAATTTCTATAGTTTTCTAGAAGTAATTAGTTGGTTGAATAACAATATGAAAATTATTAATAAAAATACATTATCTATAATTCATAGAGATTATCATCCATGGAATGTAATTGTGGATAGCAGTGAGAAAGTTTATGTAATTGATTTACTTTGGGGAATTGGAGATTATAGGTTTGATTTAGCATGGACATGTACACTTATGGAGAGAAGTGGATATAACGATTTTAGTGATAAATTACTAAAAAAGTATGAAGAATTAAAAGGTAAGAGTATTGAGGATTTTGAGTATTTTAAAGTATTAGCTACATTAAGATGGTTAGTGAATGTTAATATTTCTTTGCACACAGGTGAAAATCTTAATGAAACAAGAAAAGAAGAATTTAAGGCATTTATTTTGCCACTTATACAAAATGGTTTAAAATTGATAGAAAATAGTACTCATATAAGTATTACAATTTGACCGTATATCTTGCAATTATGCTTTTGTTGAACTAAAATAGTTCTATTGTTAATAAAAACATAGGAAGTATTGATAGGGAGCATCTTTATTATAAGATGCTTTTTTCGATTAAGCATCTGAAAGTGAATAGCATATAAACTATGTACTTCCAGATGTCTTAGTGAAATGAGGTGAATGTTAAGTGAAAATAGATGAGTTTGAAAACATAATACTAAAGGAAGCCTATGATTTTATGATCAAAGAAGGTAGAAAGCATTATGAAAACGGGCTAGTTAAAAAGGTTAGAGGAAAGAAGTTTGAAGAGTTCTATTCTCTTTATGGTGAGGTTGAAAATGAGCTGCCTAAGGCAGTTTTTAATACTTATATAAAAATAGATTTGAATAAAAAATGTATTGAAAAAACTCAATGTGATTGTAGTACATTTAAAGGTTTGTCTGCCAATAAGAAAAACTTTTTATGTAGTCATTTAACAGCAACAGTTTATAAATTCTTAAAGGAAGTAAAGAAAAATACCAAACTAGATGCAAGTGCAGAAAAGAAATCTGCGTCTAATATTAAATTGATCAGAAAAAATTTAAGTAATTCTATTCATTATGAGTTGCGTGCAAATCTAGGAAGTGATAAAACTATAGTTCAACCAGAAAAATTAAGAGAAGTTTTAAATAAAATGACCAACCAAAAAATTAAGTTTACCTACGAGCATTTAGAAATAACCTCAATAATAATAAATAAGAATCTCCCATTAAAATTTACTGTAAAAGAAAGAAATGGACAAATAGTGATAACTAGTCATAAGAAATTACCAATACCACTAACAGCTAATAATGATGTGTATTTTTTTGAAAATGAATTGTATCTACCTTCTAGAGAGCAGATAGATAAGTATTTACCAATATATAATAAACTTAAAAATAGCAATGAATTAGTATATCCATTGAATATAGAATACTACAACAAAGTGATTTCACAATTAAATTCAATTTCTTGTAATATTGATATTAGAGAAGAATTAAAGAATTTTGCAGCACAATATAATAAAGTTGATTTTGTCTTATACAAAGAGTTAGATAAAGTTTATTGTAAGGTATATGTGATTTACGGCAATAAGAAAGTTGATATATTAGAAGATAGTAGAGAGCTGGCTATAAGATATAGGAAAAGAGAAGAATTGCTTCTAATTAAAATATGTACTCATAAATTTGTAAGACGAGAAGGCAAATTAGAGTTTATAGGTGATGATGAGGATTTATTTAATATATTAAAAAATAAAAATGAAGAGTTGAGTTCATTAGGAAATCTAGTTCTTAAAGAAAGTGCAAATAAGTTAATATATAATCATAATTCTATTTCAACTAATTTATATGAAGAAGATGGATTTTATAAAATAGCCTATCATATTGAAAATTTTCAATATAAAGAATTGAATAGCGCCTATGAGGCTTTTAAATCTAAAAAAAGTTTTTATAAAAGCAAACATGGTTTTTTAGACTTGGAAGATGATGGAGTAAGAAATCTTTTTAATTTAGTAGATGGGATTAACTTTAAAGAAAGTATAGAAAATGAAGTTATTACTATTGATAAAAACAAAGGAATGTATTTAAGAGAATTAGCCAAAACTCTTCCTAGGTTATCAGGTATTGAAAACTTAGAAGATATAGAAGAGGTTTTAAGGGAAGAAGTAAACATTCCTAAAAATTTTAAAGGGACTCTTAGAAGTTATCAGATAGAAGGTTATAAATGGTTGAAGCATTTAAGTAAATTAGGGTTAGGTGGTATTTTAGCAGATGAAATGGGGCTAGGAAAAACAATTCAAACTATTGCCTTTGTTTTATCTGAAGTAGGGAAGAGGTTTATTATTGTTGCTCCAACTTCTTTAATTTATAATTGGGAAGCTGAATTTATGAAATTTGCTAATTCATTAAAAATAGGAGTTGTTCATGGTAGCGGCAGAGACAAGGTATTGAAAAATATACAGGATTATGATGTAATATTGACCACTTATGGCACTCTTAAAAGTGATAGTGATTGTTATCAAAGCATTAGTTTTGATTATTGTTTTATAGATGAAGCTCAGAACATTAAAAATTATGAAGCAGAGAATTCAAGAACAGTAAAAAGAATTAATAGCAAAGTTAATTTTGCGTTGACAGGAACTCCTATAGAAAATAACTTGATGGAGCTTTGGAGTATTTTTGATTTTGTAAATCCAGGATATTTATATACTAATGAGGAATTTAAAAGAAAATTCGTCATAGAAGATACAAACTTGGATACTCTTAAGTCTCTTATAAATCCTTTCATATTGAGGCGAACCAAAATAGAAGTTGCAAAGGATTTACCAGATAAGATTGAAAAGCAAATTCTCGTTGAAATGACAAGGGAACAAAGTGATATCTACAAGGCATATACAAAATCTATTAAAGAGAAGCTTATTATAAAAGAAAAAAATAAAATAGAAGTCTTTTCGTATTTAACAAAGTTGAGACAAATTTGTTTGGATCCTAGCCTTATTGTTGAGGATTATGTTGGTGAGAGTGGTAAAGTTAAAGTCGCATTAAAGTTAATAGAGGATGCTGAAGGCAAGGTGCTGCTTTTCTCACAATTCACTTCTGTATTAGATAAATTAGCAAAAATGTTAGAAGAAAAAAATATTAACTATTTTCATATAGATGGTAAAACTCCGTCAAAAACTAGAATTGATAGGGTTCATGATTTTAACAATAGTACAGGAAAAAATGTGTTTTTAATCTCTTTAAAGGCAGGTGGTACAGGATTAAACCTTACATCAGCAACCACTGTTATTCATTTTGATCCATGGTGGAATCCTGCGGTAGAAGATCAAGCGACAGATAGAGCACATAGAATTGGACAAAAACATGTAGTGGAAGTAATAAAGCTTATAGCAAAAGGTACTATAGAAGAAAAAATTGTATTATTACAAGAAGATAAAAAAGAATTAATTGATAATATAATTACAGGCCAATTAAAGGAAACTAATTTAATTAATAAATTATCCCAAGAAGACGTATTACGGTTAATAATGTAGGGGAGTTTATCTATATTAAATAGAGATTAAAAAGGTAAAAAATAAATTGATGTGGTATGACATGGAAAATTATGATATAATAATTTATATCTACAATATTTTCTAGAGATGTATTTGCAATGGATGTATTTGCAATTAAGGGGGGACAATCTATGCAAGTAAATTGGCAGGTTGTTGGTATAGGTTTATGTCGTCAGATGGGGATTCATGAATTTAACCAAAATAGAAATATATTAAGACTTTCAACAGGACTTAGAATAAATAGTGCAGCTGATGATCCAGCTGGTTTAGCCATATCAGAAAGAATGAGAGCCCAGATAAGAGGATTAAACATGGCTTCAAGGAATGCACAGGATGCTGTATCTATGGTTCAAACAGCTGATGGAGCATTAAGTGAGGTTCATTCTATGTTACAAAGAATGAATGAATTGGCAACAGAAAGTGCAAATGGTACCATGACAGATAAGGATAGAGAAGCTTTAAATAAAGAGTATAAACAGCTTTTAGATCAAATTGATACCACAGGTGATCAAACAGAGTTTAATGATAAGCACGTATTTAAAGATGATTCTAATGGTGGGAATAACAATTCTTCACATAAAGTTCAGATTCAAGTTGGAGCCAATGAAGGTCAAACTATTGATATAAATATGGAACCTATGAATTCTGCGGTTTTAGGACTAAAGAATACTAATATTTCAACACAAGAAGATGCTCAAAAAGTTCTTACAAAAGTTAAGGACGCTATAAATCATGTGTCTCTTCAAAGGGCAGATTATGGAGCAGCTCAAAATAGGCTAGAACATATAATTGATTATACAGATAATTATGCAGAAAACTTGACAGATGCTGAATCAAGAATTAGAGATGCTGATATGGCTAAGGAATCTATGGAGTTTGCTAAGAATAAGATTTTAATGCAAGCAACTCAAAGTCTTTTTGTGCAAGTTAGAAAACAGCAAGAAAGTATAATTGACTTAATAAAATCTATGATGTAGAATGCATTTAATTAGAATTTGAATTGGAGGAATGATTATGCCATTTATTAATTCAAAAATTACTGGAAAGTTATCTAAGGAAAAAAAGGATTTTATTAAGAAAAAACTTGGAGAGATAATAACAAACATACCAGGGAAAAGTGAAGAATATCTTATGGTTGGATTTCAAGATCAATATTCTTTATATTTCAAAGGAAAAGAACTAGAATATGGTGCATTTGTTGAAGTAAAGATTTTTGGTAAAGCACCTAAGGACTCTTTAGAAAAAGTTACAAAGGAAATATGTAGCCTTTATGAAGAAGAACTTAATATCCCACAAGATTGTATTTACATTACTTATCAAGAGATTGAGAACTGGGGCTATGATGGCTTCAATTTTTAAATAAAGATTTATTATCAAACTATATATGTTAAAAGACTGCTCAATTGAGTGGTTTTTTATTTTTAACTGAAACATGCTATAATGTTAAATAGATTAAATACTTTGGGGGATATATACATCAATGAATGCAATAAGACATTTTAAGACTATAACAAACCATAAAATATTAGTAATGATAGGTTGCTTTAAGGTGGGTTTATATAAGCAAGGCTTACTTCATGACTTATCAAAGTATACATGGGTTGAGTTTTCAGCAGGGATAAAATATTATAAGGGATATGTTAGCCCAAATGGTGTACAAAAGATTAAAGAAGGATATTCAAAAGCATGGCTTCATCATAAAGGAAGGAATAAACATCATTTCGAATATTGGATTGATTATGGCATTAGTGAAGCTGATGGCTTAATGGGAATGAACATGCCTACTAAGTATGTTGTAGAGATGTTTATAGATAGAATGTCAGCCTCAAAAAATTATTTGAAGGAAAAATATACAGACAAGAGTCCACTTGAATATTATGAAGCTAGAAAAGATTATTATGTTTTACATAAAGAAACTAGGAAAACCTTAGAAATGTTATTAAATAGATTAGCCAATGATGGCGAGAAAGTTACATTAAAATATATTAAAAATGAACTTTTAAAATAAATAAAATCAGTTGTTGTTAAAGTATAAAGGCTTTGATAACAGCTGATTTTTTGCATAATATTATTTATTAAAAAGATAATAGATAATATAATTAGTATTCAAGTAAAGGAATTGATTTTGATAGAATTTAAAATATATTAACTAGTAGTTATGGAGGAGTAAATGAGAAGAGTAAAAAGGTTTTTGGCATTTAGCATAGTGATATTCATGGTTAGTAACATGAAAATAAAATACAACAATGTTATAAGTGTTGCATCATTTCGTAGAGGACCTATAAAGGTAGCTGTGTTTCTGTTGGATTTTACTGACGACTTTATTTCAGAAATACGTGCAAGTTTAGAAGATATACAAAAACAAAATCCTGGCAAGATTGAATATACTTTTTATGATGGTAAATCAAATCAAGCTGTACAAGATGCAAGTATTGATAAAGTTCTTAAGGAAGGAACAGATCTAATATTGTTGAATATTGTTAACAGAGAACATGCTCAATCAGTTATAAATGAAATAAAAGAAGTAAATATACCAGTGATCTTGTTTAATAGAGAACCACTTACACCTTTGCCTATTCAATCGTATAGCAGAGCATTATACATAGGGACAGATCAAAAAGGAGCTGGTATTCTGCAAGGAAAAATGTTAACTGATGTATGGAACAGCAGTAAAAAGTATATTGATAAAAATAATGACAATGTAATGCAATATGTTATGTTACAAGGAGAAAATAATAATACAGAAGCGATTGATAGAACAAGGTATTCTGTTTCTTCAATTGAAGGTTCTGACATTAAGACTCAACAAATTGCTTTAAAAATTTGCAATTGGCTTGAAGAACCAGCTTATGAGGCTGTTAAAGCGCTACTTAGTAAATATGGCAACCAAATTGAAGTTATAATATCTAACGATGACACAATGGCTATTGGTGCTATTAAAGCTTTACAAGACTATGGATACAATGAAGGCGATAAATTTAAAACAGTTCCAGTTGTTGGAGTAGATGTAACTATCCAAGCTAAAGAATTAATTAATAAAGGGTATATGTTAGGTTCTGTATATCAAAAGCCTAGAGAATATGCAGATGCTTTGTATGTTTGTGGAATGAATTTGATTGAGAGAAGAATTCCTACTTATGGTACCAAATATGAACTTGATGATACAAAGGTTTCTATTCGAATTGCACTTACAGATTATTATTACAAGAATATGTATTTATAATATCTGAAAAGTCTTTATCCTAAGTTATTAATTTAACTTAAGATAAGGGCTTTTCGAGAGAATAGATAGATTTGTGTAATTAGCATTTAATATTACTGGAAATTTTAATCTTCAGTAATATTTTTTTATATCAAGAGATACTAAAAATGTTTCTTTTGCACTTTTTTAGTATCTTAATGGAATCAAATATTATGCATAGAAGTTATAAGAAGTACAAGCTATTAAGCTAATTCATCTTTTAATTGATCTTCGAAAATTATTGATAGTTCCGCTAGCGTAGCTCCCCAATTATGTATTGGTTGGCTCCATTTCTCCATTACTTCCATAGTCGCTAAATAGACACATTTATTCAAGGATTCATCTGTTGGAAAGATTACTCTAACCTTGGTGAATTTTCGTATTTGACGATTAAATCCTTCTAAAGCATTAGTAGTATAGATCATTTTTCTTATAGTTGGAGAAAATTCGAAGAAGGTTGATAGATTACTCCAATTGTTATACCAAGAATCAATTACTATGCCATATTTATCACCCCATAGCTCTTTTAAGTTATCTAGCCGCGCCAACGCGAGTTGTTCGGTTGAAGCCTTATAAACTTCCTTCAAATCTTTTATAAAAGCTTTCTTATCTTTAGAGGCTATATATTTAATTGAATTTCTTATTTGATGAACAATACATGTTTGTATATTAACAGAAGGAAACACAGTTTTTATAGCTTGTGGTAGTCCTTTTAACCCATCCATGCAAGCAATTAAAATTTCCTTAACACCTCTATTTTTTAAGTCATTACATATTCCTAACCAGAATTTAGCGCCTTCTGCCTCATCAACCCATATACCTAATATATCTTTATATCCATCCATTGAATAACCTAGACAAATATAGACAGCTTTATTTACAATCTTGCCATTGCTTCTTACTTTAAAATACATTGCGTCTAGGTATATTATAGGATAGATTTTATCTAATGCTCTATTTTGCCATTCGGTAGCGCTAGCTAATACTTTATCTGTTATTTTTGACACCATAGATGGTGATATCGTTATTCCATATAGGTCTTCAATTTCAGCTTGAATATCACTGGTACTCATTCCTTTAGCATACAAAGATATGATTTTTTTATCTAGTTCAGTACAAACAGTTTCATATTTTTTTATGATTTGAGGTTCAAATTCAGCATTTCTGTCACGGGGTACGTCTAATTCGACGTCACCGAAGGAACTCCTCAAATTTTTGCTACTATAACCATTTCTATAATTCTTTTTAGTAGTTTCACAATCTTCAGTACGCTCATATTTATTTCTTCCTAAGTGTTCTTCCATCTCACCTTCTAAAATATTTTCAAGGACATCTTTCACTAATCTTTGTATTAGACCATCCTTGCCCATAACATCGTCAATTGTCTTACATTTTTTCACTTCTTCATTGTAATTAAAGTTTGAATCAATTTGTTTTGTCATAATAATTCCTCCTAAATTTATAAGTATATTATTCCAAATCCACCAACTCTTCATACAAAAAAATAGTAGATAGATTTGTTTTTACACAAATCTATCTACTGTCCCGGCTTTTCAGGTTTAATTATATTTATATATATAAATCCATTATTATTTCATCATCAAATTCACCATTTATATTGAAGAAATCTTTATGAATTCCGACTTTTTGGAATCCGCATTTTTCATATAATTTAATTGCATTATGATTACTTGCTTTTACACCAAGGCTGATGTTTTTTATTGTATTATGATTCTTTGCAAAGTTTATCAGTGAATCCATAACAAAGCGACCAATTCCAATATTCCAATATTCTTTTTTTACTGAAATAGCAATCTCACTATTATGAGAAATTCTCTTTCTACCGAAGCTGCTGATTTGGGCTATACTGACAATCTTATTATCAATTAATCCTATAATCATTAATATATTAGGGTTCTTACTGATATTTTCAATGTGTGATATTTCTTGTTCAACAGTAAGATTAAACTCACCTTCTCCAAATAGCAGGTTATTACTTTCTCCACCAACAATATTTAGATATTCAATCATATCTTTTGCATCCTCTGAGGTAGGTTGTCTTAATATTAAATTTTCACCATTTTTTAAGATCGTTTTACTAATTATATTCATTTGCTAACCTCCCATTTGACTGAAGTACTTACTAATATTACGATTATATCATAAAAATGGATGCTATGTTATAATTATTAATATATAAAGCTAAATAAGTATAGAGGAGAGAAAACTGAAATGGAACAACAAGAGCTACAAAGCAAAATACTAATGGATTTACTAACTAAGATTAAGCAAGGGGATAAGGAATCATCAAAACAGTTTCTCGATAGTTTGGAGAAGAATGGAGCTCCGCTGATTGAAAATATTGAAGGAGATACGGAAAATAATTTGGTGACATTTATATATAAAGCTAAGGAAGAGATAGATAATGTGTTATTAATTTCTCCAGTTACATTCAATGATTTGCAACAATGTAAAATGGAGCAGATTTTAGATACTAATTTATGGTATAAAACTTTAAAAATAAAAAATGAACTTCGAATTTTTTATTATTTTTCTATTAATGATTCCTTTGATAATGATTGGGAAAGACGATTCAAAGAATCAAAACATGATGAATTTAATGATAATGCTACCGTCTTTAAAAATGTTCTTGAAAATCAGGATAAATTAATATCATATGTGATAATGCCAAATGCTAAGAAGGATTTTTGGACAAAGAAAAGGGAAAATTCTTTTACAGGGGCTATACATGAATATCAATTTGAAAGTAAAATACTCAATAACCAGCATAGAATTAGAATTTACATCCCTTATAATTATGATCCTGAAAAATCATACTCTTATTTGTTACTAACTGATGGAAATGAATATATTGATATTCTTTCTGCACCTACAACTTTAGATAATCTAATACTGGATGAGAAAATACCACCAATTGTTGCTATATTTATTGATTCATATGAAGAAACAAGAAGACAAGAATTAAGGTGTAGTGATAACTTTGGTGATATGATTGTGAAAGAATTAATTCCATGGGTAAGAAGTAAATATAATATCTCTAATATGTCCAGTGAAGCAGTAATTGGAGGTCTTAGTTTGGGTGGGTTAACGGCATCATATGTAGGCTTAAAACACTCAGAAGTATTTGGAAATGTACTTTCACAGTCAGGATCTTATTGGTATGATCCGGAAGGTAATAAAGAAGGAGAATGCTGGTTAGGTGAACAGTATAATCAAATTGAGAAATTACCACTTAAGTTTTACTTAAATGTAGGGGTGCTTGAAAATGAAAAACAGATGATCGGCACAAATGTAAAACTAAGAGATATGCTGCTTGCAAAGGGTTATGATGTGTATTTTGAGCAGTTTAATAGTGGACATGACTATCTGAGCTGGGGAGAAACTTTGGCTAGTGGATTAATTTCGCTTATAGGGTTTGAAAAACAATAAGAAATAACTTAGGTAAAGGATAATTGGAAAGTTGAAAAATATTTTGTAAGATGTTTTTGATTTTAAGAAAGTGAGAGGTATATGGTAGAAGTAATAAATTTATGTAAATCATTTAAGGATAAAATTATTTTTAAGGATTTCAATTTAGGGGTAGAAGATGGAGAGTTTATTGGGATAGTTGGGAAAAGTGGACAAGGCAAAACCACTCTTTTGAATATAATTGGTACACTAGAAAAAGCTGACTCAGGTATTGTAAAAATAATGGGCAAAGAAATAGCTACAAGGAAAGAAAAAAGAATATTATTAAGAGATCGTTTAGGCTTTGTTTTTCAGAACTATGCTTTAGTTGACAATGCATCAGTAAATGAAAATCTAGAGATTGCTCTCAAGCATAAAAAAATGAATAGGAAGCAAAAATATTATGCTATAGCGTTAGCATTAAAAGATGTAGGGCTCGATAATTATGGAGATAAAATAGTCCATACTCTAAGTGGAGGAGAGCAACAACGTATAGCTATTGCTAGATTATTGCTTAAAGATCCAGCTCTAATTCTAGCAGATGAGCCAACTGGATCATTAGATATTGAAAATCGTGATGTTGTTGTTGCTTTATTTGAAAAATTGCATAAACAAGGAAAGACTATTATTATGGTTACTCATGACAAAAATCTAGCTAAATTCTTTTCAAGAACCATAGAATTATAATGGAGGAATGATTATGAAAAAATTAATCTTTCTTCTATTTACAATTTCGTTTATAGTTATAAATTTTTTATCTATAAAACAATTTGAGTATATACAATTTCAATCTTTCAATAATAATGTGGCGGATGAAAGATGGAATATTACTATTAAAAATGGAAATCCCCAAAAAAGTAAATCGGAAAATTTTCGTTTATTAGAGAATATAGCAACTCAAACAAAAATAAACATTCAACGAGCATCTTACGAAAATGATGGAGTTAATAAAGGGAAAACAGTATACTACGTGGCTTTATTCGAAAATGATAAATACTTTAAAAATTTAAAGTTAAAGACGGGTAGATTTTTAAATGTTAATAGTGACAAAGATGATTTTCTTTCCACAGTAAAAACTAATAATAATCATCAAGTAGGGCAACTAGAAATTTTTCATAGCTTTGATCCAATAGAAATTCGACCAATTGTTGCGGCTGAAAATACAAAGGATATCAAAGGTACCTATACAATAACTGGAGTAGATGATGCAGAAAAGTTTAAAAAAGTAGCTTCAGAATATGGATTTACAGTTGAAACTTCAAAAGATGAAGCGAGGTATGAATTTGCCCAATATCCCTATCAAGATATGATGTATAAAGCAACAATAGTATTATGTTTATTAATAACTCTTGCAATGCTATATGATACAATCAGTAATTATAAAGAAATAGCAGTAAGATATTTGTTTGGATATAATTTTGGGCAGATAGGAGCTTATTTATTTAGGAAATATATAAAAATTTTTATAAGCTCATTAGCAGTTAGTGTATTTGGTTTATTTGGATATTTATATTTTTACAATGGATTTCAACAATTGTTTCCTTTTTTATATTTTTGCTTAGAAAATACTATTCCATTATCTTTAGCTATATTTATAATTTTTATTGTTACATGGCTAGGGACTAAAACTATAAATATTCCTCAAATGATTAAGAACAAAAAGCCTATAAAATTTTTATTTTGTACAAATATTGTCATTAGACTTGTATTAGTTATTTTTCTCGTTTTGGAATTGCAACAAGGAATAAGTACTTTTTTTACTCTACAAAACACTGTTAATAAGCAACAAAAATGGTCTGTATTAAAAGGTTATTCTTATTTGGGCATAATTTCGAATTCTAAACAAGGATTATCAATGATTCAAACTGATGAAGAAAAACAACGGTTTAAACTAATGTATGAGGAATTAGAGTCAAAAGGAGCATTTTTTATTTCTCCATCTAACTACTATACAGATGGGCCTTCTACTTATTTAAATAAAAAGCCTTGGGGAATGGACGGAACAAAGGTTGAGATTAATAAAAATTATTTGACTGTTAATCCTATTGTTGGAATGAATAATAAGCCAATAGATATCCACGAGAACGGCAGTTCTAATGAAATAACTGTAATTGTACCTGCAAAGTTTAAACAGTATGAAAATGATATTAAAGCAACTATTGTAAATGACTATAGGGACATATACGGTAAAAAGCAATCTATTCCTCTAAATGTAAATATAATATTAGTTAAAAATAATCAATCATATTTTACATTCTCGACTAATATGGCAGCTGATAATAATTTTGAGATTATTGATCCAATTGCTATAGTGGTGAATAGCCAATTTGATCCTCAAATTTTAGCAGGAAGTATTTCTATGGGGTATGGATACTATACCAAAAATAGTGGCAATGCGAATCCTTTTAAAGAAACACAAGATACTTTAGAAAAATATAAATTTAATAATGAATGGCAACCTGTTTCAATAGCTTATTCTAATGTAGAATCAAGGATTGCAAATAATAAACAGTTACTAAGATTAATTACTGTTTACTGTGTATTATTCACAATTTTGACTATAATTTTACTATTCTTTTCATCGATGTATTATCTAGAACTAAATAAAAAATCATTAGCAATTCAATGGATTTTTGGGCATACATTTTTGGAAAAACACAGTTTAGTATATCTAGCCTTAGTAGTATTTTGGAATTTTATATTTGCTATTTGTTATTTAAAAATTAGTGATACCTTATTATTAATAAGAATAGTTTTATGTCTTGCATTTTTTGATATCATATTAATTAGTATAATTTTAAGTATAAAAGAGTGCAATATTGCAAAGCAGGTACTTATAGAAAGTTAATAAAGGAGGTTAAGTTTGTGAAAAATAGAAAAATAATAGCTATCTTTTTGAGCGCTACACTTGTTGTATTTTTAGGAATTTATTCATACATTTATTTTCAAAATAATAAAGGAAAAACTGCTGGCAAAGGTATGGGGATAAATCAAGTCCATAGAAGCATTGATAAAGGATTAAATAATCAAAATACAGGGTCAGATAATAAGTATTATGTTGTAGAAATTGTATATAATAATGGGAGCCGTGATTCAACATTTATTCCCCTAAAGCTTAATCCGGATTATAAGTGGGATTCTGATTTGCATGTTAGTACATCGCGTGATGATAATGGGAATCTGATAAACGGTGATAAAATTATTGAAATTAAGGATTTTGTTATTTCAGATAAAAATAAAGAAAAGATAAAAAGTATAGCTGGAGCAAAGAAGTATGAGGAAGCCTTAAAAGAAATAGAAGATACAGTAGAAGATAGAAAAAAAGAGGCTATAAAAAATGGAAAATTTAAAGGATAGCTTAAGTGTTATATATGATGTATAGATAATGTATATATCTATATAAGGTGATAAAGAAATGGAAAGGTAGATAAGGATGGAACATAAAAAAAGAGGCTATCCAGCTTGCAGCTATGTGCAAGAGATTTCATGAAGATTTAATGAATAAATGATGTGAATATAAAATAATTAGAAAAGCGTAGATTATTTAGATACCTTATCCAAGTAATCTACATTTTTTATTAGACTCTTATTCAAACAAGTCATTTATGATAGGAAGAATGTTTATAACTGGTTCATCATAAGGATGAATGTCTTTATTCATGTAATTCTAAAGGCAATCCGTCAGGATCACTAAAGAAAGTAAACTTTTTTTCTGTATAATCGTCTATTCTAATAGGTTCTGTTTCGATTCTATTTTTATTTAATTCAGCGATTACCTCTTCAATATTATCTACCTTAAAAGCAAGGTGCCTAAGACCACAAGCTTCAGGATGAGAAACTCTTTTAGGGGCATCTGGCATAGAGAATAGTTCTATTTCACTGTCACCAATTTTTAAATCTAATTTATATGATTTTCTGTCTTCTCTGTAATTTTCTCTAATGATTTCAAAGCCTAGTATCTTGGTATAAAAATTTTTAGATACTTCATAATTTGAAGCAATAATAGCAATGTGATGTATATGATTTAACTTCATGGTATTCCTCCTTAAAGTGGTTATTGATTTTATTAATTAATATACACTTATGTGACTATTATATAAGTACAGATATCAAAATACAATGAAAGCTGAAATTAAATGCTAATTATTCCTATAATCAATTAGCCAATGAAAATTAATCATGGTGTTAATTTACTTAAAATGAATAAGTATTTTAATTGAAAAGTAAAAAAATAAATGATAGAATACTTTTGGGTAGTATCTTTGAAGAGGAACTATACCGGATATTTTAGCATAAATAAGGCGTCTGAAAATAAGCTAGAGTTTGAACTTATTTATTTTTTCAAGATGTCTAAGTTTAATACAACTCATATCTATAGGAATGAGATTGAAATTAGGTTGTTGTATCACTGATTATGGAGGTGGTACTTTATAAAAGTCGGATTTATTGGTCCTGGGAAGGTAGGCGTAAGTTTAGGTCGCTACTTTACTCATAAAGGGATAGAGTTAACTGGTTTTTACGGAGAGCATAAGAATTCAACTGAAGAAGCAGCTAATATTACTAAATCAAAATTTTATAACAACATAGACGATATTATTAATGAAAGTGATATATTATTTATTACAACGCCTGATGATGTCATTTCAATTATAGATAACCAATTATCGAATTATAATCTTAAGAACAAATCTATTTGCCACACTAGTGGTTCGATTGAGTCAACTGTATTAATTAATGCAAAACAATCTGGTGCATTAACCTATTCTATACACCCAATATTCGCATTTTCTAAAAAAGATATGGATTTAAAAGAATTAGAAACTATATATTTTTCTGTTGAAGGAGATGTCTCTGTAAATAATGAAAATGTACCTATAATTAATCTCATGAATAATCTTAAAAATAAATATTTTATAAGAGAAAAGGATACATCTTCAGTTTATCATTTAGCTAATGTTTTTGTTTCAAACCTAGTTTTATCTTTGCTGGAGATAGGAACAAGTTATTTAAAGGATATGGGCTTAAGTGAAAAAGAAGCGCTTAATGCTATATATCCACTTATCAAAGGGAATATTAAAAATATCTCTGAAAAAGGTTTTATGGATTCATTAACTGGACCTGTGGCCAGAGGCGATGTAAACACAATAAAAAGACATTTAGGTTCAGTAAAGCAAGGTGATAAAGAAATTTATAAAGAATTATCTTTAAATCTATTAAAACTTGTACAAATTAAAAATGCGAAAAATATGAGTACTGAAGCTTTTGCAAGTACTTCAAAAAAATATTCAGAAATAAATCAACTTTTAGGGGGAATAGAGTAGTGAAAAATACTGTATTAACTTTTAAACAATCCAAAATAGACGGCAAAAAATTAACTATGCTAACAGCTTATGATTATTCAATGGCTAAGATAATTGATGAGAGTGGAGTTGATGGCATATTAATTGGAGATTCTCTCGGAATGGTGGTAAAAGGAGAAGAAGACACATTAAGTGTGACTGTAGAGGAAATTATCTATCATACAAAGGCTGTTAAAAGAGGAGCGAAAAATGCTTTAATTGTGGCAGATATGCCTTTTTTATCTTATCATGTATCCAAAGAGCAGGCTATTTTAAATGCTGGGAGATTAGTTAAAGAAGGAGGCGCCAATGCTGTAAAGTTAGAAGGTGGTGCCAATGTTATAGAACAAATTAGAGGTATTGTAAATGCTCAAATTCCTGTAATGGGACACTTAGGGTTAACACCTCAATCTGTTAATGCCTTTGGTGGATTTAAGGTACAAGGAAAAAGCGAGGAAACTGCAAAAAAACTTATTGAAGATGCAAAGCTTATAGAAGAAGCAGGAGCTTTTGCAATTGTTCTTGAGGGGATACCTGCAAAAGTAGCTGAATTAATTACAAAATCAGTATCAATTCCTACTATAGGTATTGGTGCTGGTAAGGAATGTGATGGACAGATATTAGTTTATCAAGATATGCTTGGCATGTTCAATGACTTTATTCCAAAGTTTGTTAAGCAATACGCTAATATAGGAAATGTTATGAGAGAGGCAATAAACTCTTATATTATGGAAGTACAAAATGATACTTTCCCTGAAGAAAAGCATTGTTTTAAAATAGATGAAAATGAATTGAATAAACTTTATTAATAGAGAAGGAAGGTTGCTTAAGGTGCTAGTAAAAGAAATAAAAGAACTTAGAAGTATGATTAAATCATGGAGAAGAGAAGGTCTTTCCATTGGATTTGTACCCACTATGGGAGCTTTACATGAAGGTCATGAAAGTTTGATAAAGAGAGCTGTAGCTGAAAATGACAGAGTGGTGGTTAGTGTTTTTGTTAATCCAACACAATTTGGACCTAATGAAGATTATGATGCTTATCCAAGAAATATTGATAAAGATTTAAAACTTTGTATGAATGCTGGAGCAACAGTAGTGTTTAATCCAGAACCTAAAGAGATGTATTTTCAAGATAAATCTACAAGTGTAAGTGTTTCAGGACTTACAGATGTACTTTGTGGAGCAAAAAGACCAGGACATTTTGATGGGGTATGTCTTGTGGTTTCAAAATTCCTTAATATTGTAACTCCGGATAGAGCTTATTTTGGACAGAAGGATGCTCAACAAGTTGCAGTAATAAAGAGAATGATTAGAGATTTAAATATTGATGTAGAGATAATACCATGTCCAATAGTTAGAGAAGAAGATGGGCTTGCAAAAAGTTCAAGAAATACTTATTTGTCAGCAGAAGAAAGAAAAGCAGCTTTAGTATTAAGCAGAAGTTTAAAGATGGCTAAAAAAGCTTTGGATAATGGTGAAAGGGATGCTTATAAACTTAAGGAACTAATTAGAGTTGAAATAAGTAAGGAACCTTTAGCAAAGATTGATTATGTTGAAATTGTAGATGGCGATTCTTTAAATGATGTAGAAGTAATCGAAAGAAATATACTGGTTCCTATAGCAGTTTATATTGGAAAAACGAGATTGATAGACAATTTTACGTATGAAATTTAATGATTAAAGATAAAGAGTAAAAATTACATTAATAGGGGGAAAAATTATGATATTAACTATGTTAAAAGGAAAAATACACAGAGCAACTGTAACTCAAGCTGAATTGAATTATATGGGAAGCATTACTATAGATAAAACTCTAATGGAGGCTTCTGGTATTATAGAAAATGAAAAAGTTCAAATAGTTGATGTTAATAATGGAGAAAGGTTTGAAACTTATGTAATTCCAGGCAAAAGAGATTCAGGAGTAATCTGCTTAAATGGAGCTGCAGCAAGACTTGTGCAACCTGAGGATAAGGTGATTATTATAGCATATGCACAAATGAGTGAAGAAGAAGCTAAAAAATATAAACCGAAGGTTGTATTTATGAACGATGACAATACAATAAAAGAAATTACGAATTATGAATCTAATGAATAGAAGATAAAGAGAGTTTTAAGAAAGAATATCAACAATTTAAAGTTGGTATTCTTTTTTTATAAAAAATATTTGAAAAAGAATGTATAATATGCTATGTTAAATATAGTAAATTTAAAGGAGGAATATTAAAATGAAATTTTGTTGCTGTTGTTGTTTTGAAAATAATAAAAATTTAAAACGATAGCAGACCTGTATTCATTTTTATATTCTTATACGTTAATTAATAAACTGCAGGTTTAACTTGTAGTTTTTCTTTTTAGGCATCTTCAAAAATAAGTAAGTCCATATGCGATGGATATTTGACTTGTTATTTATTTTCAGATGCCTTATATAAGAAAAACTACAAATTCCTGCAGTTTTTTGTTTACATAAATTTAGATGGAGGTACAATTATGAAACTAAAAATTTATAACAGTGAAAGTAGAAGGAAAGAGGAATTTAATGAAATAGAAAATGGAGAGGTTAAATTATATACTTGTGGACCAACAGTATACAATTACGCTCATATAGGAAATTTGAGAACCTATATTTTTGAAGATGTACTTAAAAAAGTACTAAAGTATCAGGGATATAAAGTTAAACATGTAATGAATATAACTGATGTAGGTCACCTTCAATCTGATGGAGATGAGGGTGAAGATAAGATGGAGCTTGGAGCAAAAAGAGAAAATAAAAATGTATTAGAACTAGCAAGGTTTTATGAAGAGGCTTTCTTTAAAGATTTAGAAAGACTAAATATAGAACCTCCAACAGTAAAAGCCAGAGCTACAGAACACATAGAGGATATGATAAACCTTATAAAGCTTTTAGAGTCTAAAGGATATACCTATGTTGCAAATAGAAATGTTTATTTTTCTATAGATAAATTTCCCAATTATGATAAATTAGCAAACTTAAATGTGACTGAATTAATGGCAGGAAGCAGAATTGAGGTAGATAAATTCAAGAAAAATCCCTTAGATTTTGTTTTGTGGTTTGTGAATTCTAAATATAAGAATCATATTCTACAATGGGATTCTCCTTGGGGAATAGGTTTTCCAGGATGGCATATGGAATGCTCTGCAATAGCAATTAAATACTTGGGAGAAAATATTGATATACATTGTGGTGGAATAGATCATTTGCCTGTACATCATACAAACGAGGTTGCGCAATCAGAAGCAGCCTTGGGGCATAAATGGGTAAATTATTGGGTTCATGGAAATTATCTTATATTAGAGAATGAAAAGATGTCTAAATCAAGTGGAACCTTTTATACATTAGATAAATTAATTGAGGATGGATTTTCACCAATGGATTATAGGTTTTATGTATTACAATCTCAATATAGAAAGACATTGACTTTTAATTATGAAAGTTTGCACGAAGCTAAAAAGTCATTTGAATCAATGAAGAACAGAATTTTTACAGTAATAAACAATATAAATAAAGATGAAAGTATCAATGAAGCAGCAATAGAAGCTTTTAAAGATAAATTTAATGAATCAATCTATGACGATTTAAATCTAGCTAATGCATTTACAGTTTTACATGAGGTGATAAAGAGTAAAGATTTAAATAATATAGAAAAGAAGCTATTAATAGGTGATTTTGATAGAGTTTTTAGCTTGGATTTATTAAATGTAGCAAAGCCTATTACATTAGATAAAGATAAGGCTGAAAAAGTTGAAGATTTAATAAAAGAAAGATCTTTAGCAAGAGCAAATAAGCAATGGAAGAAAGCTGATGAGATACGAGATTTGCTACTAGAACAAAATATAGAAATAAAGGATACTAAAGAAGGTACTACATGGAGGTTAATGTGAATATAAATAATTCTTTTGGAGAAAATATAGAACTCTCTTGTTAATGATGCAATTATAATCAAAAGTTTAATGACGTTTGAAAAAATATTATAAATGGCATATATTCGATTGAATTCCTTGTAAAAATATGTTATCATATTTAAGAATTTACAAGTACAAGGGGGAAGAATTATGTCAACAGCTGGATATGTAGTAATGGGATTGTTTTTTGTTGCATTTATAGCCTTATTAGTTTTTGTTGTTATAAGAGCTAAAAGTGCTGTTAAGGTTGAAGATGCAGATATACCAGGACAAGTGAAATCAATAATAGAAAAGGTGGTTCCTGATAGTTTAGGGTATATGGCAGTGCCTATACGTTCTAAGCAAAGTGCAGGTAGTATGTTAAAAGATACCTTAAAGGATGTAGCGATAGGAGGGTTAACTGGTTATAGAATATATAGATATGAACCTGATGAACAGCTACTTTTAATCTTTGGACATATGCAAATGTTTTTTGTGCCAGTTTATACTGATAATCGTAGCAAAGAGATAAGAATAAATTTAAAGAGAACTTCTCAGGTAACGGTGCAAGATTTAATTAAAGTGAAATGTAATGGTTCTGGCTCATCAGTAAAGTTAAAATTTAATGATAAACAAACTTTTTTGTTTGGTGCAATGAGTGAATTTTTCTTTGCAAGGGCAACTGCAAAAGAGGAGAAAATGAGATTTGCGGAATTTATAAATAATTTTCAAGATACAGTGAACCGTAAGTAAAATAATTGGACGAACTATAGAAAACGTGTTGGGTAGATTTCAGCACGTTTTTTTATTATTTTTAATGAAAATTGTTAGTTTGGATTTTCTTGTTAATAAAGCAAGTAATACAATATGCGTGTATTTTTTTCCACTTATAGGGCAGTATATTAATAGAAAAATATTAGAGGAGTTAGTGATGCTTAGAAAAAGGGATCTTTTGAACAATGAAGTTTTTTTTATAAATGGTAAGAAAGTTGGAGTTGTAAAAGAAATTCTTGTAGATTTTGCAAGAAAAAAAGTTATTGGATTGGAAGTGAGCTATCTTGGAATTTTATCTCATAAGGTAGTTTGTACTGAAGATATAATATCAATAGATAAAAAAATTATAATAAATAAGTTTTCCAATACAGAGGGAATTAATTTATCTAAAATAATGGATTTGGACATAATAGATAAAAAAGGTGAATTAAAAGGCAATGTGGAAGATATTATTGTAAGTAAAGATGATTTTTCTATTGAAGGTCTAATTTGCACTTCAGGATTTTTTCGAAAGATTTTAGAAGGAAAGACTATTTTTACTTTGGACACACTAATTTTGGGAGAAGACAATATCCTATATTTTGGAGATTACAAAGTAACGTTAAAAAGCATGCCTCACAAACTTATAAGGGATGATAATTGTGATAGATAGGTTGAAAAAGCATACTTTTATAATAATTATATTTTTACTAATTATGATTATAGTGCTGACTTTAATATATGTTAAGTTTATTAGAGAAGTTGCATATTTAGTTTTTGTATCGTTTTTATTGGCATATTTTTTAAAGCCAATATATAAAGCAATTTGTAAAAAAATAAAACTTAACAAAAGGTTAATTGCAGCAATAGTTGTATTTTCTACTTTTGGTTTGATAATACTTATTTCTATAATGCTTGTGTCAAGTTTAATCAAAGAATGGAATAACATTGACAAGATATTAGATTCTATAGAAGAGTTATTTAAAAATTTAGAAAATAATCTTAAATTTAAGGATTTTAATTTTGTAGAGGTAATTAATAATCAGATATTTGAAAAGATAAATGTGGTTTTGTATAGATTATCTACTAATGGGATTGATGATATCATCAATGTAGGTGAAAACTTAATGGCTTTTGCAATAGTTCCATTTATAAGTTATTATTTTTTGGCTGATGGAAAAAAGATGATTGAAAAGATTTTTTTATTATTGCCAGTAAGTAAAAAGAGGTTTGCAAGAGATATGACAAATAATATAGATGTGTTGCTTGGAAAATATATTTTTAGTCAGATTATTTTATGTGGAATTATAGGAGTACTGACTTTTATACCATTATTTTTTATGGGAGTACCATTACCACTTTGGTTATCATTTATAAATGCTGTTTTTAATCTTGTGCCTTACTTTGGACCAATAATAGGAGCAATACCAGCTATAATTGTAGCACTTATTAAATCAAAAACTCTTGCGTTATGGACTGCAGGGATTTTGTTTGCAATTCAGCAAGTAGAAGGAAATGTTATATGTCCTCTAATCACAGCATATAGTGTTAAGCTTCACCCATTATCAGTGATAGTTTTAGTTCTAATTGGAGAAAAATTTGGAGGGATTTTTGGTATGATTCTTGCAATTCCAGTAGGAGTAATAATCAAACAGGTTTATGAAGATATAAATTATTATTTATATTAATTTATAAAGATTCTTGACTGAATTTAGTATTTAGAATATAATTTTACCATAAGTTAATATGTAGCGATGAATAGGATGAGTAAATTTGATTTAAACTTTCAGGGAAGAAGTGGGTAGTGTGAACTTCTAAGTTTAGCATTTTGAAGCTACCTAGGAGCAACAGACTATTAAAGTGATGTATGTAAAATACATAATTAGGGTGGTACCACGGATATAGAACTTTCGTCCCTTGCAGAGTGATGAAGGTTTTTTTTTGTATAAAAATATATTTATTATGGAGGAACACAAAATGAAATTTATGAAGACAAGTGAGATTAGAGAAAGCTATTTAGGCTTTTTTGAAAGCAAAGGACATTTAAGAATGGATTCATTCTCTTTAGTTCCTAAAAATGATAAGAGTCTACTTCTTATTAATGCTGGTATGGCACCATTGAAGCCATATTTTACAGGCGTTGAAGAGCCACCTAGAAGGAGAGTAACTACTTGTCAAAAGTGTATAAGAACTGGTGATATTGAGAATGTAGGAAAAACATCAAGACATGGTACATTTTTTGAGATGCTTGGAAACTTTTCTTTTGGAGATTATTTTAAGAATGAAATTATTCCATGGGCATGGGAATATATAACTGGAGTTTTACAAATTCCAAAGGATAAATTGTTTGTTACAATATATCTTGATGATGATGAAGCTTATGAAATTTGGACTACTAAAACAGATATGGATCCAAATAGAATATTTAGATTAGGAAAAGAAGATAATTTCTGGGAACACGGTTCAGGTCCATGTGGTCCATGTACAGAAATACATTATAATAAGGCAGGGGTTACTGTTACTACTGCTGAAGAATTTGTAAAAGCAGGTGATGAAGATAAGATAGTTGAATTTTGGAATCTTGTATTTACACAATTTGATGGAGATGGAAAAGGAAACTATGAAAGACTTGCAAATCCTAACATAGATACTGGTATGGGTCTTGAAAGAATGGCTACAATCATGCAAGGTGTAGATAATATTTTTGAAATTGATATAGTAAAAGATATTTTACAAGGAGTATGTGGTATAGTTGGTAAAGAATATGGCAAAGATAAAAATACAGATATTTCTTTAAGAATTATAACTGATCACGTGAAAAGTGTTTCTATGATGTTATGTGATGGAGTTCAACCATCTAATGAAGGAAGAGGTTATGTTCTTAGAAGATTACTAAGAAGAGCTGCTAGACATGGCAGATTACTTGGTGTTAAAGATGAATTCTTATATAAAGTAGTAGACTTTGTAATTGATAATTATGGGGATGCTTATCCAGCATTACATCAAAAGGCAGACTATATTAAGAAGATTGTGACTTTAGAAGAAAAGAGATTCAATGAAACTATAGATTCTGGAATGGATATTCTAAAAGAATATATTGAAGAAGCAGTGAAGGAAAACAAAACTGTTTTAGAAGGAGAAAAAGCATTTAAGCTTTATGATACTTATGGTTTCCCATTAGAATTAACAGAAGAAATTTTAGAGGAAAAAAGCATAACAGTTGATATAGAAGAATTTAATAAGAATATGAAGGATCAAAGAGAAAGAGCTAGAGCTGCTAGAGGTGAAAGTTCATATATGGGAGCAGATGAAGTGCCACTAAACAAGATAGATGCTTCTATAACAACTAAATTTGATGGATATAATAATACTACATTAAAATCTAACATTCTAGTTATAGTTACAGATGAAGAAGAAAGAACAGCTTTGACAAGTGGAGAAACAGGATATGTATTTACTGAAACTACACCATTCTATGCTGAAATGGGAGGTCAAGTAGGAGATACAGGACTTATTTTAACAGAAACTGCAAAGGTTAAAGTTACAAATTGTAAGAAAAATGTTGGTGGCAAAATAGCTCATTATGTTGAAGTGCTTGAAGGTTCTATAGCTGTAGGTGAAACTGTAGAATTAAAGGTATGTGAAAAGAAAAGAAAGAATGTATGTAAGAATCATACAGCAACACATATGTTACAGGAAGCTTTAAGAGAAGTTTTAGGCGAACATGTACATCAATCAGGTTCTTATGTTGATGAAGAAAGATTAAGATTTGACTTCACACATTTTTCAGCTTTATCAAAAGAAGAAATAGAAAAGGCTGAAATAATAGTAAATGAAAAGATAATGGATGTTTTTGATGTTGTAACGAATGTTATGACCATTGAAGAAGCAAAAAAATCAGGTGCTATGGCTTTATTTGATGACAAATATTCCGAAGAAGTTAGAGTAGTATCAGTAGGAGATTTCTCAAAAGAATTATGTGGTGGAACTCACGTTAGAAATTCAGGAGAAATTGGTTTATTCAAGATAATATCAGAAAGTGGTGTTGCTGCTGGTGTTAGAAGAATAGAAGCACTTACAGGTTTTGGAGCAATACATTATGTAGAGTCTAAAAACAAAGAACTTAAGGAAATATCATCAATATTAAAATGTTCTGAATCAGATGTAATTAAGAAAATAGAGCAACAATCAAATGAATTAAAAATAAAAGAAAAAGAAATAATAGAGTTAAAAAATAAATTAGCTTCAGGTGCAGAAGAAGATATTCTAAACAACATAAAAGAAGTTGAAGGAATTAAAGTATTATCAGCTGCATTAAAGGATATAGATGGAAATGCCTTAAGAGACTTATGTGATAAAATGAGAGATAAAATAGGATCAGGAGTAGTAGTTCTTGGAAGTGAAGTAAGTGGAAAAGTTAATTTTGTTGCTATGGCTTCTAAGGATACTTTACCAAAAGGAATTCATTGTGGTAAAATAATTAAAGAAGTAGCAACTATAGCTGGAGGCAGTGGTGGTGGAAGACCAGATATGGCTCAAGCTGGTGGTAAAGATGCTGAAAAATTAGAATGTGCAATGGAAAATGTTTTTGAAATAGTAAAAAAATTAGTTAAATAGTATACAAAATTAAAAACATAATGTATAATTAACGTAATAAATAAATATTATTGTTGAAGTTTTTGGTACCCAATTAAAATAAATTATAACGGTTATGAAACTAAATGTGATTGCCAGGGGGCGAATTTATGAGCAACGAAAATTTACAAAACACAATGCAATTTGATTTTCCGAAGGACAAAAAGGATTTAACTAAGACTATACTTAACGAAGTATATACTTCCCTTAAGGAGAAAGGTTATAATCCTGTTAATCAACTTGTTGGATATATAATTTCAGGTGACCCTACTTACATCACTAATTATAACGGAGCAAGAGCTTTAGTGAGGAAATTAGAGCGAGATGAAATATTAGAAGAGGTCATAAAGTCTTATTTAGAAATAAAGTAAAGAGTGTCCTTTGACACTCTTTTATTTGTTAAGAGGTGAATTAATGAGAATATTAGGGC
The DNA here is from genome assembly GCF_024345225.1 of Clostridium sp. TW13. Classification (NCBI taxonomy): domain Bacteria; kingdom Bacillati; phylum Bacillota; class Clostridia; order Eubacteriales; family Clostridiaceae; genus Inconstantimicrobium; species Inconstantimicrobium mannanitabidum. Next base: position 1,924,169 of record NZ_BROD01000001.1, on the reverse strand, counting down.
TAGATGTGGGCTCAAAGACAATAGGAGTAGCTATGAGTGATCCATTAGGTTGGACTGCTCAAGGAATTACAACTATAAAAAGAAAAAATTTCAAAGAGGACATAGCCGCTGTAAAAAAAATGTATGATGAAAATCATGTAGATAAGATAGTTATTGGGTTGCCTAAAAATATGAATGGAACTCTTGGGCATACTGCTGAAATGGTGGAGGATTTTTGTGAGAGATTAAAAAGAGAGTTCTCACCTGAAATCATTATGTGGGATGAAAGACTTACTACAGTTGCCGCACATAAAGCAATGTTAGAAGCAGATCTTTCAAGAGAAAAAAGAAAAAAAATTGTGGATAAAATAGCAGCTATTTATATATTGCAAGGATATCTTGATAGAATATCAAATAGTTAGTTTTAAATATATATAATAAGGAGAGAGTATAATGCAAAACAATGTAGATACAATAGTATTATATGATGAAAATGGAGAAGAAACTGAATTTAACGTGGTTGTAAAGTTTGACATTGAGGACAGTGAATATGTAGTAGTTACGCCGGTAGAAGCCTCAGAGGAAGATGTAGCAATTCCGTTAAAAATAGTAAAAGATAATGAAGGCAATGAACTATTTGAAACAGTTGAAGATGAACAAGAATTTGATATGGTAGCAGAGGCATATAATACATTGTTTGCTGATGAGGAGAATTAGTGAGGTGTTTTTATGATTGCTGCAATCAGTGAAAATGATATAAAAAAATTAAAAGAAGACTTAAAGCAAAAGGGATACAAACTGACACCTCAAAGAAGAGCAATTGTTGATACAATAATTGCAGGTAAGGGTTCTCATTTGACTGCGGAAGAAATTTATGATGAGGTCAAAAAGTTATGTCCAGAAATAGGTCTTGCTACAGTTTATAGAACAATAATACTGCTTGAAGAAATAGGACTAATTTATAAGCTTGAATTAAATGATGGTTGTAGTAGATATGAATTAGCAAATAAAGATGAAGTTCATAGACATCATCATTTAGTCTGTAACAAGTGTGGCAGTGTAATAGAGGTTCAGGATGATTTACTAGAAAATCTTGAAACAGAAATAGAAAAAAAATATAATTTTAAGATAAAGGATCATAGTGTTAAATTTTTTGGACTATGTAGTGAGTGTAGAAAAGATGGATAATACAATTAGAGAAGTGCAAAATATGGATGATAACAATGTAAAAGAAAAAACTAACTATCCTAGAAGAAGACCGTATAGAACGCCTAAAAAACAGGAAGTTAAGGCTGAAAATAAGGTTGAAAATAAGGAAATAAAAGAAGAAAAAAATGAGCAAATAGTTGAGGACGTAAAGAGTGAAAATGTTCAAGTAAAGCCAAAAGCGAAAACTCAAACAAGAAGAAAACCTACAACTAAAAAAGAAAAGCAGAAGATAAAAATAATACCATTAGGTGGACTTAATGAGATTGGAAAGAATATAACAGTTATAGAATATAAAGATGAAATTGCTATAATTGATTGTGGACTTAAGTTCCCTGAAGAAGATATGTTTGGAATTGATATAGTTATTCCTGATATTTCATATCTTCTTAAGAATAAGGATAAAATAAAGGGTATTTTCTTAACTCATGGACATGAGGATCATATTGGCGCATTACCATATGTTCTTAAGCAAATCAATGTACCAGTATATGGAACAAAACTAACATTGGGTATTGTAGAAACAAAGCTTAAGGAACATAATTTACTAAGCGTAGTGGATTTAAAGAGAATACAACCAAGAGATATTATAAAACTTGATAATATGTCTGTGGAATTTATAAAAACCAACCATAGTATAGCTGATTCAGTAGCTATTGCAGTTCACACACCTTTAGGTGTAGTGCTTCATACTGGAGATTTTAAAATAGACTATACACCAATAGATGGAGAAGTTATGGATTTTGCTAGATTTGCGGAATTAGGCAAAAAAGGTGTTATAGCTATGTTGGCTGATAGTACAAATGTTGAACGTGATGGTTATACTCAATCTGAAAAGAGTGTTGGAGAAAAACTTGAGATGTTGTTTGGCAAGGCAAAAGGCAGAATATTAGTGGCTACTTTTGCATCAAATATTCATAGAATTCAACAAATTGTAAAAGCAGCAGAAAAGTATGGAAGAAGAGTTGCTGTCTCAGGAAGAAGCATGGAAAATATTGTACAGGTAGGTATTGAACTTGGTTACTTAGTTGTGGAAAAAGATACTATGATTGGTATTGATGACATAAATAAATATACTGAGGATAAAATTGTTGTTATTACTACAGGTAGCCAAGGGGAACCAATGTCTGCTTTAGCAAGAATGGCAGCATCAGAGCATAAGAAAATTAATATTGTGCCAGGAGATATGGTTATAATATCAGCAACTCCAATACCAGGAAATGAAAAACTAGTATCTAAGATAATAAATCAATTAGTTAAAAAAGGTGCTAACGTGATTTATGGATCAGCACAAGGTATTCACGTTTCAGGGCATGCATGTAAGGAAGAACTTAAACTTATGCAGACTCTAGTAAGACCAAAGTTCTTTATCCCAGTTCATGGGGAGTATAGACATTTGAAGCAACATGGAGAGTTAGCCACTACTGTAGGATTAAAGCCTGAGAATTTAATTATAGGCGATAATGGTGATATTATAGAAGTGACTAGAGACAGTATAAAGAAAAATGGTACAGTTACTTCAGGACAAATATTTGTAGATGGACTTGGTGTAGGTGATGTAGGAAATATAGTATTAAGAGACAGAAAGCATTTATCTCAAGATGGTATATTAACTGTTGTTGCTACTATAGAAAGAGAATCAGGTATGATAATAGCTGGACCAGATATTATTTCTAGAGGATTTGTATATGTAAGAGAATCTGAAATTCTAATGGATGAAGCTAGAGAAATCGTTAGAAATGTCCTAAGAGAATGTGAAGAAAATAAAATAACTGATTGGGCTACATTGAAATCTAGTATTAGAGATAGTTTAAGAAGCTTTTTATATGAAAAGACTAAGAGAAAACCTATGATTTTACCTATAATTATGGAAATATAAACAAAGAATATTTACTTGGTTTTAGGAAAAATTATAGATTAAGAATAAATGTATTTAATGAATGTCAACGCATATAAATTTAAAATAAATTGACATTTTCATTAACTAATATTAAAATTGACTATGACAAATTGGATACTAAAGTGTATCCAATTTTGTTTGTATAAAAATTGGAGGAAAAGAAATGGAACTTATTAGTAGAAATGATATAAGAAATATTGCAATTATTGCCCACGTTGACCACGGTAAGACAACTTTGGTTGATGCACTTTTAAAACAGAGTAATATATTCAGAGCAAATGAAAAAGTTAACGAAAGAGTTATGGATTCAAACGATCTAGAAAAAGAAAGAGGAATTACTATTCTTTCTAAAAATACAGCAGTTTATCATAATGATATTAAAATAAACATTATTGATACACCAGGTCATGCTGATTTCGGTGGAGAAGTTGAACGTGTTCTTAAAATGGTAGATAGCGTTTTATTGGTAGTAGACTCTTATGAAGGTCCAATGCCTCAAACAAAGTTCGTTTTAAGAAAATCTCTTGAACTAGGATTGAATCCAATAGTTGTTATTAACAAAATTGATAAACCAGATGCAAGACCAGAAGAAGTAATAGATGAAGTATTTGAATTATTTATGGAATTAGGTGCAAATGATGAACAACTAGATTTCCCAATAGTTTATGCTTCTGCTAGAAATGGTATAGCTAAACTTAATGTTGAAGATGAAAGCACAACAATGGAACCTTTATTTAAAACTATAGTTGAGCATGTACAACCACCAAAGGGATACATAGATGAACCATTACAAATGCTTGTTACTACATTAGATAGCAATGAATTCGTTGGAAAGATTGTTATTGGAAAAATTGTAAGAGGTAAAATATCAAAAAATCAAACTGTTGCTTTAGTTAGACAGGATGGTACAAAGAAAAATTATAAAGTATCTAATGTATATACATATAATGGTCTTAAAAGAGAAGATGTAGAAGAAGCATCACTTGGTGATATAGTTGCATTAAGTGGAATTTTAGATGCAAATATAGGTGAAACTATAGCAGATGTTAATTGCCCAGAAGCACTACCATTTGTTGATATAGACGAGCCTACATTAAATATGAATTTTATGGTTAATGATTCTCCATTTGCCGGAAAAGAAGGAGACTTTGTAACTTCAAGACATTTAAGAAATAGATTAATGTCAGAGCTTGAGACTAATGTAAGCTTAAGAGTAGAAGAATTATCTCCAGATTGTTTCAAGGTAAGTGGTAGAGGAGAATTACATTTATCTATATTAATTGAAACTATGAGAAGAGAAGGTTATGAATTCCAAGTTTCAAGACCTAACGTAATATTTAAAGAAGAAAATGGTAAGAAATTAGAACCTTTTGAATATTTAACAATTGATGTTCCAGAAGAATTTATGGGAGCTGTTATGGAGAAACTTGGACCAAGAAAAGCTGAAATGGTTAATATGACTTCAGCTGTAAATGGTTATACAAGATTAGAATTTAGAATACCAGCAAGAGGATTAATTGGTTTTAGAAATGAATTCCTAACAGATACTAAGGGTAATGGTATAATGAATCATGTGTTTGATAGTTACGAGCCATATGCTGGAGAAATCCCAGGTAGAACGAGAGGATCATTAGTTGTATTTGAATCAGGTACTTCAATTGGATATGGATTATTCAATGCTCAAGAAAGAGGAACATTATTTATGGGACCAGGAGTTGATGTATATGCAGGAATGGTTTGTGGTGAATGTTCTAGAGCAGAGGATATTGATGTAAATGTATGTAAAAAGAAACATTTATCTAATACAAGATCTTCAGGATCAGACGATGCTTTAAAATTAATACCAGCTAGAGATATGTCACTTGAACAATGTCTAGAATTTATAAATTCAGATGAATTAGTTGAAGTTACTCCAAAGAGTATAAGAATAAGAAAAGCAATCTTAGATTCAGCAGAAAGAAAGAGAGCTGCAAGAAGATAATAAGGGTATTAGCTATATAATATGCTTCATAAAGTAAATAGCCCTTGTGGCTATTTACTTTTATGTTGTAAGGAGGATTTTTATGAGAAAGAGGATCTCTATAATAGCAGTTTGTGTTGTGGTATGTTTGGCTATTATTTTTAGTGGGGTATATATTTTTTATATTAGAGCTGTAAATCATCCACTAAAAAGTAATGAACAAACCGTTAATATAGAAGTTACTGATGGGGACTCATTATATGCTGTTCTTAGTAGACTATCAAATAAAAATAATTTATCAAATTTATATTTTATTAAATATTATATTAAGAAAAACAATTTGAATGTGGCTATAAAACCAGGCAGTTATAAGGTATTAACTGAAACTTCTTTAGAAAAGTTAATAAAACTTTTACAAACTGGCGGTGGTGAGAAAAAGAAAATTACCATTCCAGAAGGATTTACAATAGACGATATTGCCAAAAAACTTGATAAGCAAGGAATAGTTACAAAGGATAAATTTTTGGAAGCTGTAAAGAAATATTCTTTACCAAGCTATATTAAGTCTAATAAAAATAAGAGATATAATTTAGAAGGATTTCTTTTTCCAGATACTTATTATATTGAGAAAGATGATACTGCTGAAGATATCATTGATAAGATGCTAGGTAGATTTCAAGAAGTAATGTCTCAAATTGCTAATGAGACAGGCATAACAGTAAATGAAGCTGATTATGAAAAGATTATCAATATAGCTTCAATTATTGAAGAAGAGGCTAGAGGAGAAGAAGATAGACCTTTGATATCATCAGTAATTAATAATAGATTAGAGAAAAATATGAAGCTTCAGATTGATGCTACTGTAATCTATGCTATAGGACATCATAAAGATGTATTATTAAATTCAGATTTATTGATAGATTCACCATACAATGTTTATAAGTATGAGGGGTTACCAGTTGGTCCAATAGCAAATCCGGGAAAACAATCTATAATAGCAGCATTGAGGCCGAATAAAACGGACTATATTTACTATGTCTGGAATGATAAACAAAAGAAACATGTATTTAGTAAAGATTATAACAAGTTTCTAAAGGATAAGAAAGAAGCGGGATTATAAAGATTGGAGGCAGGTTACTATGAGTGGCATTACTTTTGATTTTATGGAACAATATATAAAGGGATTAATTCCAGATGAAGAAGGGAAGTTTAAAGAAATAGTAGACTTTGCTAAGGAAAATGGAGTACCAATAGTACAAAAAGAAACAGGCAAGTTTCTTGAAGTTATTACTGGTATAATAAGACCTAAAAAGATATTGGAACTAGGAACAGCTATAGGGTATTCAGCAATGCTTATGTATGAAAGTGCAGGTACTGAACCAGAAATAACCACAATAGAAAGATCAGAAGAAATGATTTCTATTGCAAAAGCTAACTTACAAAAGTATGATCTTAGTGATAAAATTACTATTGTTCAAGGAGATTGTCTTGAAGAACTAGAAAAGTTAGATGATAAATTTGATATGATATTTATGGATGCAGGGAAAGGTCATTACAATCATTTTTTACCAGAATGCTTAAGGCTATTAAGTGATAATGGTGTGATTGTGGCAGATAATGTTCTTTTTAGAGGCATGGTAGCTTCAGATGAGTTAGTTGCTAGAAGAAAAATAACTATAGTAAAAAGAATGAGAAGTTATTTAGATATGGTTTCAAATGATGATAAATTAGTAACTACAGTTATTCCAATGGGCGATGGAATTGCAGTTACAAGAAGGAGGTAATTTCAACGATGAAATATGAAATTTTAGCACCAGCAGGTAATTTAGAAAAATTAAAAACAGCTATAGATTTTGGGGCAGATGCTGTTTATCTTGGCGGTAGTAAATTAAATTTAAGAGCGTTTGCTGATAATTTTACAAATGAGCAGATTCAAGAAGGTGTTGAATATGCTCATTCTAGAGGCAAAAAGGTTTATGTAACAATGAATGTTTTTCCTCATAATGATGATTTAATAGGACTAGAGGATTATCTTAGAGAATTAGGTAGTTTAAAAATAGATGCTTTAATAGTTTCTGATCCATCTATAATAATAACTGCTAGAGAAGTAATTCCTGAAGTTGAAATTCATTTAAGCACTCAAGCTAATAATGTTAACTGGAAGTCAGCTAAGTTTTGGCATGAGCAAGGCGTGAAAAGAATAGTTTTAGCAAGAGAACTATCTATGGATGAAATTAAAAAAATAAGAGCTGAATTGCCAGAGGATTGCGAGTTAGAAGCTTTTGTTCATGGTTCAATGTGTATGGCTTATTCTGGAAGATGCTTGATTTCAAACTATATGACTGGTAGAGATTCAAATAGAGGAGCCTGTGTTCAAGCTTGCAGGTTTAAGTATAACTTAGTTGAAGAAAAGAGACCTAATGAATACTTCCCTGTATTAGAGGATGAAAGAGGAACTTATATATTAAATTCTAAGGATTTATGTATGATAGAACATATTCCTGAACTAGCTGATAGTGGTATATATTCATTTAAAATTGAAGGAAGAATGAAGAGTCCATATTATGTAGCAGCTGTAGTTAAGTCATATAGACAGGCGCTTGATTCATATCTTGCTGATCCAAAAGGATACAAGTTTAATGAAGAATGGATGAACAATTTATTAAAGGTAAGTCATAGACAATACAGCACTGGTTTTTATTTTGGAGAAGATAGTAGACAAATATATGATACTTCTTCATATATTAGAGATTATGATATTGTTGGAAAAGTTATTGCCTTTGATAAGGACACAATGACTGCAACAATAGAGCAAAGAAATAGAGTTTTTGAAAATGATTATGTTGAAGTTTTAAGTCCAAAAGGCGATAGTTTTGGTTTTACTCTTAATGATATGTATGATAATAAAAATCAAAAGATAGATGTAGCTCCAAGAGCTCAAATGATATTTACTGTTAAAACAGAAGTGGAATTAAAAGTAAATGACATGTTAATAAAGGCTAAGGGGGATAACTAATGAAAAGACCAATACTTATAGGCATAACTGGTGGTTCAGGTTCTGGTAAAAGTACAATTGCAAAAGAAATTTGTGATCAATTCAATGAGGGTTGTATTGCAATGATAGAGCAAGATTCATATTATAAAGCACAGTCACATCTATCAATGGAAGATAGACGTAAGACAAATTATGATCATCCGGATGCCTTTGACAATGATTTGTTAGTATACCAACTTGGAGAGCTTCTTAATGGAAATACGGTTCAAAAACCTATTTATGATTTTGCAGCTCATGATAGAAAAGAAGAAACAATAAGTGTTGATCCAAAGGAAATTATAATAGTTGAAGGAATATTAGTGCTTGAGGACCCTAGAATAAGGGAACTTTTGGACATTAAGATATACGTTGATACTGATTCTGATGTTAGAATTATTAGAAGATTGGTAAGAGATATAAATGAAAGAGGAAGAACTGTTGATTCTGTAATACATCAGTATTTGGGGGTCGTTAGACCAATGCATTTACAATTTACTGAACCAACTAAAAGATATGCGGATATAATTTTCCCAGAGGGTGGAGAAAATAAGGTAGCAATAGATTTATTAGTGGCAAAAATCAAACAAATTTTACAACAGTAGAGAATAAAACATCTCTTTAAAGGAAAGAATTTCTTTAAAGGGGTGTTTTATTTTGAAGAAAGAGCTATTATCAAGATATATAAAAATAACTTCTATAATAATATGTATGTTTATTTTATTGATAATTAAAATATTTATAATACAAAAAGATTATGAAAATGAGACGATGCCTACAATTTACAAGGGTGGAAATCAAACCGAAAAAATATCACAAATTGATTATCAAGTCTATGATTATTCAGGTAAAAATATTGTGAGTTTAGCCAAAAAGTACATTTTGGTTATTGAAGTAAATGCTTTTAGAATGAATAATGTTAAGGATAGCCAGGAGGGTTTGTTAGCATTTAACTATATAATGAAATCGCAATATCCAGATTTTTCTTTAGATGATATAGTAAATAAAAATGGAAAACTATATTTTGATAAATTAGATGCTGAAAGTTATGAGAAACTTAAAGATTTAACTAAAGTTATAAAAGGAATTTATGTATATAATTATGATTGTGTTGATAATAAGGACGCTTGGAAAATAGAGAATATATTAACTTTAATAAATAAGGATAAAAGTAAAAATATAAATTCTACATCACAAGTTAATGATAGTTTAGAAAAAAATATTTTAAATACTGTCAGAGGTAATAAAGATAATATAATATCCTTATCATTAAATTCTAAGGGATTTTACAGTAAAGAAACTTATGGAATAGACGATAATAATTTAAACCCTCAACTTACTTTAGATGAAGAGTGGCAACAGAAAATTAGAGATGTTTTAAATAGAAAGTTATTTAGTAAGCTACCAAACATTGGAGTGGCTATTGTAGAAAGTTCAACAGGTAAGGTGCGAGTTTTAGCGCAAAAGGATGAATCAAAACCTAATATATTAATTGGTGCTACTGGTCTAGGCTTTCCACCTGGGTCAATATTTAAAGTTGTTGATGAAATTACTGCAATTTCTGAAAATAAATTAGATTTGTCTAAAAAGTATGTTTGCAATGGTGTTTTATGTAAGAAGAATGGTAAACCGCATCCACATGGGACTTTAAATTTGAATGAAGCTCTAAGGGTATCTTGTAATGAAGCTTTTAGTCAATTGGGGGCATCTTTAGGATATGAAAATATTATGTCAATGTGTGATAAACTTGGGCTGTTCAGTAAAGTACTGAATCTTAATGATGAAGCTGCAGGTGTAAGGGCAGAAAAAATTAGTGGAATGAACAATATTTCAATAGGCCAAAGTCTAAATGTAACTCCCATTCAGATGACAGCTGTAATTAATACTGTGGTAAATAATGGAGTCTATATAAAACCTACAATTTTAGAGGGTTATAAGGATAATAAAAATCAATTTATTTCTCTTGATAAACCTAAATCAATAAATATTTTAGATTCGCAATCTGCATTAATTATAAAGAATCAGTTAAAAGATGTTGTTAATAATGGAAGTGGAGTAAAAGCACAAGTGTCTGGAGTTGAAATAGGTGGTAAAACTGGTACAGCTGAAGGAACTTCAGGCAATGATATTTGGTTTTTGGGATATTTTAAAATGAATAATAAATACTATTCAATGGTTATACTAGTACCTAATCTTATTGGAACTAATGATGATGGGGATAGTTACGGTGGAGGTAATACTGCAGCACCTATTTTTAGTCAGGTAGTTGAAGCTATAAAATAGGTTTATTCTATAAATAAATTAAAATATAAGAAACATTTTTATATGTCTCACATATTATAATAAGGAGCACTGCTGGGAGGCATAATAGTGTTTATTATTCACTATTTTGTAGATGTAATAGGAAATCTGATTTTTTTATCAGGATATGTTTCTGGAAATACTGCATTTCCTAAACCCTTAGATGAGAAAGAAGAAAAGTATTATTTGCAAAAGCTAAAGGAAGGCGATTTGGAATCTAAAAGTATTCTGATAGAAAGAAACTTAAGATTAGTAGCACATATAGTAAAAAAGTATTCAGTACAAAATAAAAATATAGATGATCTAATATCTATAGGAACTGTAGGATTGATTAAGGCTATAGATTCTTTTGATGTTTCTAAGGGCACAAGGCTTGCAACTTATGCTTCAAGATGTATAGAGAATGAGATACTAATGCTTTTTAGGAATAATAAAAAAAACAAAGGAGAAGTTTATCTACAAGAGCCTATAGGTGTAGATAAAGAAGGAAATGAAATTTGCCTCATTGATGTTTTAAGTAGTGAAAATGATTCTGTTTTAGAAACAGTAGAAAATAATATTCAAATAAGAAACTTATATAGTAAGATTGACTCTGTACTTACCAAAAGAGAAAAGAAGATTATACAGATGAGATATGGGTTAGTTGATGGTAAATATAAAACTCAACGAGAGATTGCAAGTATGTTGGGAATATCTAGATCTTATGTTTCAAGAATAGAAAAAAAAGCATTAAGTAAATTGTTTAAAGAATTAAATTATAAAAAATAAAGAAAAAGGCTAAATTTCTTTATATAAATAGAGGAATTTAGCTGTTTTTGTAGAACTAGTTTTAATGTAGGGTTTTACGTGTGTAAGATGATAAGGAGGACAACATGATTGAGTTAAACAAATTGTTAAATATGACAGTAGAAGAAGGGGCTTCTGATTTACACCTAACTGTTGGTATACCACCAACAATAAGAAAAAATGGACGATTGATAAGAATTGCTAAAGAAATTATTACTCCTGAAGATACTGAGACTTATGCAAGAGAGATTTTAAAAGAGAAATATGATGAATATAATGCTATTGGTGAATATGATACTTCATACTCTATAGCTGGGATGGGAAGGTTTAGAATAAATATTTACAAACAAAGAAATTCATCAGCTTTAGCTATAAGAGTAATTACTTTAAATATACCAACATTGTCACAATTAAACCATCCTGACATAGTTAAACAATTGACAGAGAGAAAAAGGGGATTAGTTTTAGTGACAGGGCCAACAGGTAGTGGTAAAAGTACTACATTGGCAGCAATGATAAATCAAATTAATCGTTCAAGAGAAGCACATATTATTACATTAGAGGATCCTATTGAATTTTTACACAAGCATGATAAGTGTATTATTAATCAAAGAGAAATAGGAAAAGATAGTAATTCTTATGAGAATGCATTAAGAGCCATTTTGAGAGAAGATCCTGATGTAATATTAGTAGGAGAGATGAGAGATTTAAAAACAATACAAATAGCAATTACAGCAGCTGAAACAGGCCATTTAGTATTATCTACATTACATACTATTGGAGCAGCAAAGACTATTGATAGAATTGTAGATGTATTCCCACCTCATCAACAGCAACAAATAAAGATGCAATTGTCAGCTGTTCTTCAAGGAATAGTTTCTCAACAACTTGTTGAAACAGTAGATGGAGGCAGAACTACAGCATTAGAAATAATGATAGCTACACCTGCTATACAAAATTTGATTAGAGAAGGAAAAACTCATCAAATTCAATCTTCAGTTCAAACTGGTGGAAGATATGGAATGAAGACTATGGATATGGCATTGAGTGATTTATATAGAACAGGAGTAATTTCTAGTGAAACTGCACTTAGTTTTGCTATGGATAAAGAGACACTTAACAGAATGATGCTATTATAATGCCTGAAATTAAATGTAAAAGGGTTATTAGAAAATAGATTTTCTAGATAGAATTTTGGAGTTGCAAAAGATTTATATAAAGGTTATGGTTTTAGAATAAGATTATTTGAACATATAACATAAATCTTAGCTACATAATTAAAAGATGGATACCTAAAGTGTAAAAAATACGTTTTAGGTATCCACTTTATTGTTTTTCAAATATAGTAAGTTATAAATAAATTTTTAATAAACAATATAGTAATTAGTAAAATTTTGTGCTACAATAACTATGAATTAAGGGGGAATCTTGATGGAAATGTTAAAAAATATTGTTCAGACAGGTTTGAACATGATTACGGATATAGTATTTATTTTATCGATGTACTATGTTTTATTGTCCTTATTTGGGTTAGTGAGAGTACGAAATAAAAAAGAGGTGAGTCCCCAAAAAAGTTTTGCATTGATAGTTGCAGCACATAATGAAGAGAGTGTTATTAAAGATATTATAGGTAGTTTTAATCAATTAAATTATCCTAAGGAATTATTTGATGTTTTTGTAATTGCTGATAACTGTACAGATAAGACTGCAAGTATTGCAAGACAGGCAGGCGCAAATGTATTTGAGAGGGAAAACAAAGAAAAAAGAGGAAAAGGCTATGCATTAGGTTGGATGTTTGAAAAAATGACTCAAATGGAAAAGAAATATGATGCAGTAGCTATATTTGATGCTGATAATATAGTATCAAAGAATTTTTTAATTGAGATGAATAGAGAATTAGTGAAAGGATATAAAGTTGTTCAAGGTTATTTGGATAGTAAGAATCCATTTGATACATGGATTACAGCTAGTTACTCTATAGGGTTCTGGACATCAAATAGAATGATTCAAGTATCAAGAAATAACCTAAGACTTTCTAATCAGTTAGGTGGAACTGGTTTCTGTATAGATACGGACATTTTAAACAAACTTGGTTGGGGAGCAACTTGCTTAACAGAAGATTTAGAGTTTACTTGTAAGCTTGTTTTAAATGGTTATAAAGTAGGTTGGGCACATGATGCAGTAGTGTATGATGAGAAACCTTTAACAATGTCTCAATCTTGGGCTCAAAGAAAGAGATGGATGCAAGGTTTTGCTGATGTTTCTAGTAGATATTTCTTCAAATTAATGAAGAGAGCATTTACGAAAGGTGACTTTGTAGCTTTTGATTGTGCAATTTATAGTATTCAACCTATTATGTTTATTTTATTCGGGCTTTCTACTATTATTAGTGCAGTAAACTATCTTAGAAGAGCACCTGAAATAGTAAATGGTATAGTGAATGTTATGCAAACAGCAAATTTTAGTTTTTTATTAGCAGGAGCTTCGATAATATCAATGGCTTTGGTACTATATACACCATTGATTCTATTATTAGATAAAAAACTTTCAATTAAATCTATATTGTATTTGATACTTTTACCTATATTTACAATAACTTGGTTTCCAATTTCAATACAAGGAATAATTAACAAAAATAATGTGGAATGGTCTCATACAAAACATACTCGAAGTATAAATATTGACGAATTAGAGAATGCAAATTAAATCCTTGAAATTTCAAGGATTTTTTTATTTTAGTAAGAAGTTGAATTTTATTTAAACTTTATTTTATAAAACTATTGTAGATAGCATAAATTTTTTTTATAATAAATAAGAGGAAATGTTAAATTAATGTGGAATATAATATAAAAGTGAATTACATCAAGGAGGGAAGTCTGGACATAAATGCAACAGTATATAGTTGGTATGGATATAGGTTCACAAAATATATGTGTTACTCTCGCTAAAATGAATGGAGAGAATATTGAATTTTTGAATGAAAATATATTTGTATCAGATGGAGTAGCAAAAGGCAAGATAGTAGATGTAAATAAATTATCATTAACAATACAAAATGTAATGCATTCAATGCAGATTCAGTATAATGATAATATTAGATGGTACATCGGGATAGGAAATAGTAATGTAAGAAGTGAACATTTAACTGCTCAAGTATTTATAAAAAATTCTTATGATATTATTACTGAACAAGAGATAATAGAAACTATTCAGAAATCATCCTCTCGTATTTTAAAAGATAATGAGGAATTACTATATTTTAATGTAGATGAATATGTTTTAAATGGAGTTGCTAGATATGAAATGCCTTTAGGGGCTAGTGGTGAATCTCTTGAGATAAAATTCACTTGTTTTATAGCTAGAAAAGACTATATTAATAATTTGAAAAACACATTTAGTTTGTGTGGTATAGACTTTATAACAATATATTTAAATTGTTTTGAATTAAAAAATGTAGTCATTAATGAGAAAACCAGAGATAAAAGTTTAATGATTTTGGATGTAGGAGCTCAGACTACAGATTTTATGTTTTTTAGAAACAACGTTGTGGATTCATTTGGGGTTATTCCCTTAGGGGGAGATGCAATAACAAATGATTTATCTATATGTACAGAAATTGAAAAGTCAAAGGCAGAAGAAATTAAAATTTTACATAGTTCTGCATATGAAAAATATTACAGAAGTTATAAGATAGGAACTGTTAAGGATGATATTTTAGAAATTGATATAAAATTGTTTTATGAAGTTATAAGAGCTAGATTGGAAGAACTAGCAATGATAATTGCAGAAAAAATTAAAAACAGTGGTTATTATAATAATCTTCAAGTTGTATATGTTTTTGGAGAAGGAATTATAAATTTTGAAGGAATTCACATATTGCTTGAGGATATATTAAAGAAAAAGGTGGTAATTGTTAGCAAAGAACAATTAAATTTGCAAAGTGCTTCAGTTATTAATTCCGTATGTATAGCTAAAAGTGCCTGTGATAGGTTTAAGTTAGAATATCGTGCCAAGGATAAGATTACTGTACAACATAAAACAGAAAATACAAAGACTAATGAAAAAAAAGTAGGCTTTATAAATAATTTAAAAAAAATACTAGATGATATTTTCTAAGGGAGGAATTATTTTGTTGGATTTTGATGTGGACATGCAAGAATTTGCTAATATAAAAGTTGTTGGTTGTGGCGGCGGTGGTAATAACGCTGTAAACAGAATGATAGTAGAAGGATTAAAGAATGTTGAATTTATTGCTATAAATACTGATAAACAAGCGTTGATGTTATCTCATGCAACTCAAAAAATACAAATTGGAGATAAATTGACTAAGGGCTTAGGAGCAGGTGCTAATCCAGAAGTTGGACAAAAAGCTGCAGAAGAAAGTAAGGATGAAATTGCTGAAACTATTAAAGGTGCAGATATGGTATTTATAACTGCAGGTATGGGAGGCGGTACTGGTACTGGTGCTGCTCCAGTAGTTGCAGAAATTGCAAAGTCTTTAGGAATATTAACAGTAGGAGTTGTTACTAAACCTTTCCCATTTGAAGGAAGAAGAAGAATGAAACATGCAGAAATGGGGATAGAGAACTTAAAGCAAAGAGTTGATACTTTAGTAACAATACCAAATGAAAGATTATTATCAATGGTAGACAAAAAGACTACTCTTCTTGATTCATTTAAGTTAGCAGATGATGTGCTAAGACAAGGTGTGCAAGGTATATCTGATTTAATTACTATACCAGGTCTTGTTAACTTAGACTTTGCTGACGTTAAGGCTGTAATGCTAGATAAGGGATTAGCTCATATGGGTGTTGGATATGGTAAAGGAGATACAAGAGCTCAAGATGCTGCTAGAGAAGCAATATCATCACCTTTACTTGAAACATCAATTGTAGGAGCTACAGGTGTGTTATTAAATGTTACAGGTGGAGCAGATTTAGGATTGTTAGAAATTAATGAAGCTGCAGAAATTGTGCAAGAAGCAGCAGATCCAGATGCTAATATAATATTTGGTGCTGTAATTGATGAAAATTTAAATGATGAAATTAGAATAACTGTAATTGCAACTGGTTTTGAAAATGAACTTAGTGCACGTGCAATTCAAAATTCCAAAGATACAGTGACTTCAAATAATCCTCAACCTTCAGTGGAGGAAGTAGCATCTACAACTACTAGTAAGTTTGATAGTGATGAGTTAGATATACCAGCTTTTTTGAGAAGACAAAAAAGATAAATAATTAGTTTAAAATAGACATGGAAATAAGAATCCATGTCTATTTTTTTTCGGCATTTTATGCTGAATTAATTCATATTTTTGATAGGTTAATTTAAATGTAATACATTTCTAAGTGTAATTAATATACAGAAGAGCTTTGAATTGTGATACGAAATAATAATAACATTTGAATATATAAAATATTTTAAAAGATAAATGTCAAAATAGTGGACAAAATAATTATTTGCTATTCTATACAAAATGACAAATTTTTGAAAAAATAAAGTTTATAATGTTTTTTAGGGAGTGAGGTTTGTGAAAGTATACGTGGATGTCTTACTTGCAGAGAATTTAATAATAAATTATTTTCTGCTTTTATTAACTATGCAGATATTAAAATTAAAGCTCAATTATAAAAAGATATTTTTTGCTGCTAGCATAGGAGGGATATATACATTATCAATGATTATACCTATACTTAAACCATTGACATTCCTGCCCATTAAATTAACAGTTGCTTTTATTATAATAGTTATAGCAGTAGAGAAACAAACTATAATAACTTATTTTAAAATATGGGGGGTATTCATGATGACATCCATATTTTTTAGTGGAGTATGTTTAACAATATCATTGTATGAAAATAACTTTAATGTAGCTCAAAGTTTTGTGCTTAAAAAACTCTCTTTAAAATATATTATTTTGTTTGCAATACTATTATATATTATTTTGTTAAGGATAATTACCTTTATAAAAGATAAACTTGTTATAAACAAATTAATATATGATGTAGAAGTAGTTAATAAGGGTAAAACTATTAAATTTAGGGCTTTTTTGGACACAGGCAATGAATTAGTTGAACCAGTGACTTTGTTGCCAGTAATTATTTTGGAGGAAAATTATTTTGATGAAATTCTTCCTAATAAGGATGTGTACTATATAAATTATTCTACAGTAAGTGGATGGGAGGGAAGACTAAAAGGATTTAAACCAGATAAATTATTCTTAATTTCTGGAGAAAAAACTATAGAAAAGGAAGCTATTATTTGTAGTTGCGGAGAAAAGTTGAGTAAGGATAGAGAGTATGAGGCTCTTCTATCTCGAGGAATAATTTAGGGTGGTGTGCTTAAGTATGGGGTTTCTAAGAAGACTTTTAAATAGAATTATATCTAAATTTGGATTGTGCAAAAGAAGGGTATATTATGTAGGTGGTAGTGACGCATTACCCCCTCCTTTATCAAAGGAAGAAGAAGATGAGTTAGTACAAAAACTTACTAATGGAGAAGAATCAGTAAGAAGTACATTAATAGAACGTAATATAAGATTAGTAGTATATATTGCGCGTAAGTTTGAAAATACTGGAGTAGCTGTAGAGGATTTAGTATCAGTAGGAAATATAGGCCTTATTAAGGCTGTAAATACATTTGATCCTGAGAAAAAGATTAAACTTGCAACATATGCCTCTAGATGTATAGAAAATGAGATACTAATGTATCTTAGAAGAAATGCGAAAGTTAAAGCAGAAATATCCTTTTATGAACCTTTAAACATAGATTGGGATGGAAATGAATTATTATTGTCAGATATTCTAGGTACAGAAAATGATACTGTTTATCATTTGATTGAGGATGAGGTAGACAAGCAACTACTATTTTTAGCTATGAAAAATTTAAGTGATAGAGAGAAAGAAATTGTTAAGCTAAGGTTTGGCCTTTTTGGTACTAAGGAAAAAACTCAAAAAGAGGTGGCAGATATGCTAGGGATTTCTCAATCATATATATCTAGGTTAGAGAAAAAAATAATAAAAAGATTGAAAAAAGAAATGAATAGAATGATTTAATATATAGAATAAAATAAGCACCTTTCGGAAATAATTTATAATGCAGTAGGTTATTACTTAAAGGGGCTGATTATTAATGATAATCAATAAAGTTGAAATTTGTGGTGTTAATACATCAAAATTGCCTGTATTAAAAGAAAAAGAAATGAAAAAACTTTTGATGGCTATGAAATCTGGTGATAATTCTGCAAGAGAGACTTTCATCAATGGAAATTTAAGATTAGTTCTTAGTGTTATTCAAAGATTTAATAACAGAGGAGAAAATGTAGATGACTTGTTTCAAGTAGGTTGTATAGGACTTATGAAAGCAATTGATAACTTTGATTTAAGTCAAAATGTAAAATTCTCTACTTATGCTGTGCCTATGATAATAGGAGAGATTAGAAGATATTTAAGAGATAATAACACTATTAGAGTAAGCAGATCTTTAAGAGATATTGCATACAAAGCCTTATTAGTTAGAGATAGATTAATTAAGGAAAGTAATAAGGAACCTAATATATCTCAAATTGCTAAGGAACTTAATCTACCAAGAGAAGAAGTTATATTTGCACTAGATGCTATCCAAGATCCAGTATCATTATTTGAACCTATATATCATGATGGTGGTGATGCCATATATGTTATGGATCAGATTTCTGATTCCAAAAACGGAGATGATAGTTGGTTAGAGAATATATTAATAAAAGAAGCAATGAAAAAATTAAATGATAGAGAGAAGTTAATATTAACTTTAAGGTTTTTTAATGGTAGAACACAAATGGAAGTTGCAGATGAAATAGGAATTTCACAAGCTCAAGTATCCAGATTAGAAAAAACCGCTTTAAAACATATGAAGAAATATGTATAAATTCATTCCTGTCTATGGTTCAAAAAGAAAGTTTAATCCTCAACTTTCTTTTTGGACCTTTTCTATTACTCACAATAAACAAATAGCAAAGGTTCAAAATTGTATTTTAAGTTATTGTAATAATTTATAAATAAGTTCATATATATTTTATGGGGTGATTGATTTGGATGTAGAATTGAATATGTTTTCTTTAAATGCATTGAAAGAGATGGAGATTATTGATGTAAACTTAGGTAAAGTATTAGGTACTATCTATGATTTAAAGTTAGATTGTGATAATTTTAATATAGTTTCTTTATTAATAATTAAGGAGAAACCTAAAATATTTGGAACAGTAGATTTTATAGAAATACCATGGGAAAAGATACAAAAAATAGGATATGATGTAATATTAGTAGACTGTGATGATAAAACTTTGTTTGAAGCATAGTAATTTCTTCGTTTGTAGTGTATAATTTACCTATAAATTTCAAGGAAGGACGTGAGTGTTTTGAAATGTCCATTTTGTTCATACGAAGAAAGCAAAGTTGTGGACTCTCGTTCAGCAGAGGAATGTAATGCAATTAGAAGGAGAAGAGAATGTTTAAAGTGTGGTAAGAGATATACCACTTATGAAAAAGTAGAAGATATTCCTATTTTGGTGATAAAGAAAGACTTCACCAGGGAAAATTTTGATAAAGGAAAAATAATCAATGGCTTGATAATTGCTTGCCAAAAAAGACCTATATCTAGAAATCAAATAGAAGAATTAGCTAATGATATTGAAAAAAATATTAGTAATAAGATGATTGCTGAGATTAAATCTGAGGATATCGGTGAAATGGTTATGGAGAGATTAAAACCTATTGATGAAGTATCTTATGTAAGGTTTGCCTCTGTATATAGACAATTTAAAGATATCAACACTTTTATGGAAGAAATATCAAAGTTGATTAAAGAATAAAACAGTAAAATTAATAATGGGGTAGTTTATATTAGTATAAACTACCTTAATTAATATTTAAGTTAAATGCAAGTTAAGAAAAGTAAATACTACTTTAAATATTTTTTTTATAATGATAAAATTAGGGAGGAATATAGATATGCAAATAAAGACCATAGGAGAATCAGAAGTTATATCTTACGAAAATGATGAATACGAGGTAATGTTTTCAACAGCAGCTAAAGGTACAAGTTATAATATTTCTATGCCTGATACAAAGCTAAAGTTAGATGATTTAGCAAGAAAATTAAATTTAAATAAAATCTCTTATTTAAAGCAAATTCACTCCGATAAAATAGTTCTTTTAAAAAAGGATGATAACATTCAAGGACAAGTTGAAGGAGATGCTATAATAACTAATTTGGACAAATTAGCAATTGGAGTTTTTACAGCTGATTGTGTTCCTGTAATAGCAGTAGACACTTGTAATCATGTAATAGCAGCAATACATAGTGGATGGAAAGGAACAATAAACAATATTGTAGGAAAAACTATTTTGAAGATGCAAACAGATTTTCAATGTAAAGTTGAGAATTTAAAGATATTTATAGGACCACATAATAAGGTATGCTGTTATGAAGTTTCTGAAGAACTTATTATGCAGTTTAAGAGCAATGACATGTTTGAAAATCAGCCAATAAATCAAGATAGATACTTAAATTTGGAGCAATGTATTATTGCACAATGTACTAATTGTGGCATTTTACAGCAGCAAATAACAACAAGTGATTATTGTACTTTTTGCTCAACAAATCCTATATTCCATTCATATAGAAAAGATAAAGAAAAGTCAGGAAGGCAAATCTCTTTAATATATTTAAAATAATGGGGGTATAAAATGTCGCAGGAAAAAATATTAATCGTGGATGATGAAGTGAACATAGTTGAATTAATTAAATTTAATCTAGAAAATTCAGGATATAAGGCTTCAGTTGCATATGATGGTGTTGAAGCAGTAAAAATAGCTAAAGAAGAACAACCTCAGCTTATACTTTTAGATTTAATGCTTCCGAAAATGGATGGGTATGAGGTGTGTAAAGAAATACGAAAAGATTCTTTAACCGCTAATATTCCTATAATAATGCTTACCGCAAAAGGTGAAGAATTAGACAAGATTTTGGGCCTTGAACTTGGTGCAGATGATTATTTGACAAAGCCATTTTCTGTACGAGAATTAACTGCTAGAGTGAAAGCTATTTTAAGAAGAACTCAATATGTTTCAAAATCAGAAAGAAACTTTAAGGTAGGAAATTTAAATATTGACTTTTTGAAGCATGAAGTATTAAAGGATCAGAAAATTGTAGATTTAACATTAAAAGAATTTGAATTGTTAGAGAATTTAGTAAAGAATAGAGGAAAAGTACTAACAAGAGATTTACTTTTAGATAAGATATGGGGATATGAATATATTGGTGAAACAAGAACAGTGGATGTTCACATAAGGCATTTAAGAAAAAAAATAGAGGATGATGATAAAAACCCTAAGTTTATTGAAACTATTAGAGGGATAGGGTATAGATTTACCACAGGTGAATAGATATGAAAAATAAAGTAATTGCATATGTAATGGGAACCATACTATTCTCATTAGTTATTTTAACAGCTTGTTTTATTACTATAACTAATCATCAGCATATTAATACAATAAGATTGGAGTTACAAGAATATAATAGACTGCTTTCAGAAATGATTAATAAGACTGATAATCCTGTATCCGTAGTTTCAAATATTACAAAGGATAAATCAGATATAAGAATTACATTGATAAATAAATCAGGAGAGGTTGAATATGATTCAGACACTCTCCTAAAAAATTTAGATAATCACGCTAATAGAGAAGAAATTCTTATGGCTGAGAAGAATAATGAAGGATACAGTATTAGATATAGTAAAACTTTAAAAAAAGATATGTTATACTATGCTACAAAGCTTAATGATAATGGCATTATAAGAACTTCTATACCTTTAGAACACATTAAAATGTTTGAAGATAAGAATGGACAATATTATATAGTAACTTTAATTGCAGTGATTTTTTTGTCCATATTTATGTCTTTAAAACTTTCGGTTGTAATTGTTAATCCTCTTAAAAAGTTAGAATCTGTAGCATATGAAATGTCAGAAGGAGATCTAACAAAAAGAGTCAGTGTAAAATCAAAAGATGAATTGGGAAGATTAGGATGTGCGTTTAATCATATGGCTGATACATTGCAATTAACATTAAATGAGTTGGTAGATAAGCAAAATAGATTGGAAGCAATACTAAAGAGCATGGATAGTGGGGTAATAGCCGTAGATAAAGAACATAATGTTATTATGATAAATCCATATGCTGAAAAAATCTTTGGGATAAAAGGTGATATTATTGGTGAGAAATTAATGAATCACGTCAGAGATTTTGAATTAGACAATGTATTTGATTCAGAGAAGGACAGTGTTGAAATAACAATAATAAATCCTATAGAGAGAGATCTTAGAATAAAAACTGCTGAAATTATAAATGGGAAAGAACATATTGGAAAGGTTGCAGTTGTTCAAGATATAACAGACATTAAGAAGTTAGAAAATATGAGATCACAATTTGTAGCCAATGTATCTCATGAACTTAAGACACCATTAACTTCCATTAGAGGATTTTCAGAAACATTGCTAGAAGTTGATGACGAAGAAACCAGAAAGAAATTTCTTGGGATAATTAATGATGAGGCTGAAAGATTAGCTAGACTTATAAACGATATTTTAACTTTATCAAACTTGGAACAATGTAATAAGTTGCATGAAGAAACTAACGATATGGATTTCAGTCCTGAGCTTATTATTGATAATGTAGTGTCTTTAGTTAAGTTAGAAGCATCTAAAAAGAATATAGAAATTGAAACTTCTTTGAAAAATAATAATCATATTTGGGGTGCACCAGATAAGTTTAAACAGATGATAATAATTTTATTAGATAATGCAATAAAATATTCAGAGAGTGGAGATAAAATATTTATTAATACATATGAGGAAGAAGGAAAGAATGTAATTGAAGTTCAGGATACTGGAATTGGAATCCCTGAAAAAGATTTGCCGAGAATTTTTGAAAGATTTTATAGAGTAGATAAGGCGAGGTCTAGAGCTAAAGGTGGAACTGGCTTGGGACTAGCTATATTAAAGCATATAGTTATAAGTTTTGGTGGAACTGTAGAAGTTCAAAGTAGGCTTGGGGAAGGAACCAAGTTTACAATTAAATTATAAAATCTAGTGTATATATAGTGTGATTTTTAATCTACATGTAATTAGGATAAGCCTAATTATGTGTAGATTATTTTTTTTATTCTTTTAATTACACAGCTAACAAAAAAACTAATCAACAAATTTAGCATAAAAATCAATTCTAATGTAAAAAATAATTTACAAAGGGTAACATTACTTAACATTAAACTAATACTGGGTTAACTTTGCTTGTCTATTATAATACTTGTAAGGTAAATAAATAGAAAATAAATTTTAATTTTTGGAGGAATTTTATAATGAAGAAAAAGGGATTAAAATATGTAATTTCAGCATTGGTTGTAACTATGATGGCAGGGGCATTTGTTGGTTGCTCAAGTGAAAAGCAAGGAAGCAACACTACACCAGATACTAAAAAGCAGTCAGTTTCAGGATCAATAACCATTTCAGGTTCTACTGCAATGCAAGAATTTATAGAAAAATCAGCGAAGAAATTTCAAGAGAAAAATTCCGATGCTACTATTAATGTTCAAGGTGGAGGAAGTGGTCAAGGCTTAACTCAAGTATCCCAAGGAAATGTTGATATAGGCAATTCAGATATATATGCTAATGAAAAGTTCAAAAATGGTGAAGATAAAGATTTAGTTGATCATAAAGTTTTAGGTGAAGGATTTGCTGTTGTAACTAGTAAAGATGTTACTTTAACAAACTTAACTAAGGAACAAATACAAAATGTATTCTCAGGCAAGGTTAAGAATTGGAAAGAAATTGGCGGACCAGATGTGAAAATAACAGTAATTCATAGACCAGCATCTTCAGGAACAAGAGCTACTTTTGTAAAAGTATTATTGGATGGTAATAAAGCTTTAGAAGATGATAAGATTGGAATAGTTCAAGATAGTACAGGATCAGTAATGACTTCAATCCAAAGTACACCAGGTTCAGTAAGTTATGTGGCTTTAGCTAATGCTAATGAATCAAAAGACAAGGTGAATAAGGTTACAATAGATGGAGTTGAAGCTTCTGTAGATAACATAATCGGTGGAAAATATAAGTTCTGGTCTTGGGGACATATGTATACTAAGGGTGAAGCAAAAGATTTATCAAAAGCATTTATAGAATTTGTTTCAAGTGAAGACAATAAAGATTTATTTGATAAATTAGGATTTGTTCAAGGTAGTAAAATAAAAGAGTAATTAAAAACTTTGGACTGGTGAAAACCAGTCCAAAAATTAATCTAAATTGAGGTATAGATATGGAGAAAAAGAGTTTTTATAGAAAACTTAAAACAGAATATATTGGTAAAAGTTTTTCTTACGTATGTGGTATATTTATAGTAGTCATAACACTGGCTATTACATTTTTTTTAGCTAGCAAAGGGATTAATACTTTTGTAAAGGATAAATATCCTATTTATAAATTTCTATTTAGCACAAACTGGAGTCCAGATTTGGATAAACCTCAGTTTGGTGCAGCTGTTTTTATTGTGGGGTCAACTTTGGTTTCTGTTGGGGCTGTGGTTATTAGTGCACCAATAGCTGTTGCCTTAGCAATATTTATGAATGTTATATCTCCTAATGTTGGAAAGAAGATCTTACAACCTGCGTTGGAGTTATTTGTGGGAATTCCATCAGTTGTATATGGTTGGATAGGAGTAAGTGTTTTAATTCCATTAATTAAAAACAGTTTTGGAGGAGTTGGCTTTAGTCTTTTTGCAGGTATTATTGTATTAAGTATAATGATTCTTCCAACAATAGCATCACTTGCATCAGATGCTATTAAAACTGTTCCAAGAGAATATATTGAAGCTTCTTATGGTCTTGGTGCCACAAGATGGCAAACTATATATAAAGTTATAGTACCAGCAGCTAAAAGTGGTATATTTACTGGTATAGTGTTGGGGATAGCCAGAGCTTTTGGAGAAGCCTTAGCAGTTCAAATGGTAATTGGAAATACAGTGAAGATAGCTGGTGGATTAATGACACCTACAGCTACACTTACAAGTATTCTAACTATGGACATGGCTAATACAGCGTTTGGTACTGCATGGAATGATGCTCTTTGGTCAATGGCATTTATTCTACTTATTATTTCATTTATATTTATCCTCATAACAAGAAAAATAGGAAATAGGGGGAAAGTATAATGAAGGCAAAAAAGATTGATAAGATAGCAACAAGTGTTTTATATATAATTTCATTTTTAATTGTGTTTTTATTAGCACTTTTTATTGGATATATAATTTTTAATGGTAGACAATCATTGAATTTTAAATTTATATTTGGCAATAATGATAATGGAGGAATTGGACCTCAACTTTTTAACTCATTTTATATACTTATTATTTCACTTCTAATCACTATACCTATAGGGGTAGGAGCTGGTATATTCTTAGCTGAATATGCTGGAAAAAATAAATTTGTAGATTTTATAAGGCTTTGTATTGAAACTATGGCATCTCTGCCATCAATAGTTGTTGGATTATTTGGCTTATTAGTATTTGTAACTATGTTGCATTGGAAATACTCTGTTCTAGCAGGTGCATTGTCTGTTAGTATATTAAATCTACCATCCATGACAAGAGTGACAGAAAATGCAATTAGAGCTGCTTCAAAGAATGTTAAGGAAGCTAGTTTAGGATTAGGAGCCACACCATGGCAAACTATAGCAAAGGTTACTCTACCTTCATCAATGCCTGAAATATTAACCGGAGTAATACTTGCAGCAGGTAGAATTTTTGGAGAAGCAGCAGCTTTCTTATATACCTCTGGTATGAGTGCACCTATGGTGAAGTTTGGAAAGTTCAGTCTAATAAATAATTCATCTGCATATAGTTTATTTAGGCCAGCAGAGACCTTAGCGGTTCATATTTGGAAGCTAAATGCCGAAGGAATGGCAGCAAATTCAAAGCAAATTGCTAATGGTGCCTCAGCTATACTTATAATTTTAGTTTTAGTTTTTAATATAAGTGCAAGGTTTATTGGAAATAAGATTCATAAGGCTTATAGTGGGAAATAGGAAGGGGATACGTAATGAGTATAATAGAAACTAGAGATTTAAATTTATTTTATGGAGCAAATCATGCTTTAAAGAATATAAATATGGATATAGATAAAAATAAGGTAACAGCATTAATTGGCCCATCAGGCTGTGGAAAATCTACTTTTTTAAGAACATTAAATAGAATGAATGACTTAATAGATATAGTTAGAATCGAAGGTACTGTTCTTTTTGAAGGTAAAGACATTTATAAAGAGTATGATGAAATTGATCTTAGAAAGAGGGTTGGAATGGTTTTTCAAAGGCCAAATCCATTTCCTATGTCAATTTATGATAACATAGCTTATGGTCCTAGAATTCATGGTATAAAGGATAAAGCCACTTTAGATGAAATTGTGGAAAAAAGTTTAAAAGGCGCAGCTCTTTTTGATGAAGTTAAAGACAGACTTAAGAAAAGTGCTTTAGGTCTTTCAGGAGGACAACAACAAAGGTTATGCATAGCTAGAACATTAGCAGTTGAACCAGAAGTGTTGTTAATGGATGAGCCGACATCAGCATTAGATCCTATTTCTACTAATAAAATAGAAGAACTAATGGATGAACTTAAGAAGCAATATACAGTTATAATAGTTACTCATAATATGCAACAAGCAGGAAGAATTGCTGATAAAACAGCTTTCTTCTTAAATGGAGAGGTTATTGAATATGGTAAAACAGATGAGGTATTTTATAAGCCTACGGATAAGAGAACAGAGGACTATATTACTGGAAGATTTGGCTAAAAGGGAGGGTGTTTAGAATGAGTAGAATAGTTTTTGATAAAAAATTGGGATATGTTCATGAAGATTTAGTTAAAATGGGCAGTATGGTTGAAAAGCAACTTCACAGTTGCATTGACGCTCTAAAAAACCACGATGTTGAGCTAGCTAATAAAGTTATTGATAATGATGATATCGTTGATGACTTGCAAAGACAAATTGAGGAGAAATCCATAAGACTTATTGCTCAAAATCAACCTTTAGCTACGGACTTAAGAGATATATTTACTGCTATTAAGATAGTTACAGATTTGGAGAGAATGGCAGACCATGCAGTTGATATAGCAAAGATTGTAACTAAAATGGGTAAAGAGCACTATATTAAAGAACTTATTGACATTCCTAAAATGGCTGAGAAAGTTCAAGAAATGATTAAATTATCTATAGATGCTTATATTGCAGGAGATGTTAAAGCAGCTTATGATATCTGTTTAAAAGATGATGAGATAGATGCTTATTATAAAAAGATTTTTGATGAATTGCTTGAACATATGAAGTCAAATGAAAATCTAAATCAAGTTTCACAATTACTATTTGTATGTAAATATCTTGAGAGAGTTGCAGATCATACAACTAATATTTGTGAATGGACTATTTTCTTAGTTACAGGAAAATATGTGGATTTAAATGAGTAGATTTTATTTAATTATTACTTGAAAAATGTAGAGTTATTTTGTTAGGATAGATAAGAAAGACATTTCATATCTATCCTATTTTGTTGACTCTGAGGGTTAATTAGGGTAATATACTATAATGTAGTATATTACATTACACATAGAGGTGAAAAATATGGGCAGCAGAATAAAGGAAGTTTTTCCGGGAAGTTTAGCAGAAGAACTTGGTATTGAAGTTGGAGATATTCTTATTTCTGTTAACGGTACTGAAATAAAAGATATTATTGATTATAGATTTTTATTATCAGATGAATATATAGAGTTAGAAGTAGAGAAGGCCAATGGAGAAATATGGGACATTGAAGCAGATAAAGATTTACAAGAAGATTTAGGCGTAGAATTTGATATGGCAATTATGGATAAAGCAAAAAGATGTTCAAATAACTGTATGTTTTGTTTTATAGATCAATTGCCAAAAGGCATGAGAGAGACTTTATATTTTAAAGATGATGATTCAAGATTATCATTTCTTCAAGGAAATTTTGTTACTTTAACTAATATGAAAGACGAAGATATTGATAGAATAATCAGATATAGAATTAGTCCGATAAATGTATCAGTTCATACTACTAATCCAGAACTTAGAGTAAAAATGCTAAACAATAGGTTTGCAGGAAATGTATTTGAGAGATTAAAGAAGCTTGCAGAAGCAGAAATTACTATTAATGCTCAAATAGTTACAATTCCTAATGTAAATAATGGAGATGAGCTTATAAGAACGATTAATGATTTGTATAGCTTATATCCAAGTGTACAAAATGTAGCAGCAGTTCCTATAGGAATAACAAAATTTAGAGAAGGTCTAGCTAAAGTAGATATCTATAATAAAGAATTAGCAAAAGCTGAGATTGAAAATGTTGCAAAGTTACAAAGAAAATTTATAGATGAAACCGGAAAGCCATTTGTAAGACTTTCTGACGAGTTTTATTTGACTGCTGAAGCAGAAATTCCGTCCGCAGAATTTTATGATGGATACTATCAAATTGAAGATGGTGTCGGGATGGTTAGGCTACTAAGAGATACAATAAAACAAGATTTACCTAGATTAAATAAAACTAAAAAAGGTAGTTTTTCCATGGTAACTGGTGAACTGGCTTTTGAAGAAATAAATCATGTTGCTAAATTAATAATGCAAGAGAATAGTAATGTAATAATGGATACATATAAAATAATAAATAATTATTTTGGCAATACTATTACAGTAGCAGGATTACTAACTGCTACAGATATTATAGATCAGGTTAAACATAAGATAAAAACTGATTATTTAATCATGTCTAGTAATATGTTTAGAAAAGGTTATGAATTAGCAGATGATAATGAGCAAATCATGCTTGATGATTATACAGTTAAGGATTTAGAGAAAGCATTAGATACTAAAATCTTAATTTGTGATTATTCTGGTGAAGATTTGATTGATATAATAAATGAAAATTGTAAGGAGGAATAAATAATGGCAAAGCCAATAGTTGCTTTTGTTGGAAGACCTAATGTTGGTAAATCAACGTTATTCAATAGATTAGCAGGAAAAAGAATTTCAATAGTACAAGATACTCCAGGAGTTACACGTGATAGAGTGTATGCTCAAGCAGATTGGTTAAAATATGAATTTACTATGATAGATACTGGTGGTATTGAACCTAAAAGTGATGATGTAATACTTAAACAAATGAAAAGACAGGCTCAAATTGCAATTGAAACTGCCGATGTAATAGTTTTTATAGTTGATGGTAAAGAAGGATTAACTGCAGCAGATTCAGAAGTTGCTCAAATGCTAAGAAGGAGCAAAAAGCCTATTGTTTTAGTTGTAAATAAGGTTGACTCTAAAAAAGATGAAGAGAACTTATATGAGTTCTATAATTTGGGAATTGGTGAACCGATGACCATATCAGCATCACAAGGACTTGGTTTAGGGGATATGCTTGATGAAGTGGTTAAACACTTTGATGGTTTATATGATGGTGAAGAAGAGGACGAATATATTAGAATTGCTATGATAGGTAAACCTAATGTAGGTAAATCATCATTAATAAACAAACTATTAGGTGAAGAAAGAGTTATAGTAAGTAATATTCCTGGTACAACTAGAGATGCAGTAGATAGTTATCTTGAGACTGATCTGGGAAAGTTTATTCTAGTTGATACAGCAGGACTTAGAAGAAAGAGCAAAGTTAAAGAGGAAATAGAGCGATATAGCGTTATAAGAACCTATGCAGCTGTTGAAAGAGCTGATGTGTGTATTTTGATGGTAGATGCAGAAGAAGGCGTTACAGACCAAGATGAAAAGATTATAGGGTATGCTCATGAAATGAACAAAGCTATAATGGTAATAGTTAATAAGTGGGATCTTATAGAAAAAGATGATAAAACTATGGTTAACTACCAAAAAGATATGCAAGCTAAATTATCTTTCTTATCTTATGCACCATACTTATTTATTTCAGCTTTAACAGGGCAAAGAGTTCATAAGGTTTTAGAAGTTGCCAAAATGTGTTATGATAATTATAATAAGAGAGTTTCTACAGGAATACTTAACGATGTAATTAATAGAGCTGTTTTGATGAAAGAACCTCCTATAGTGGGACTTAAAAGAATGAAAATTTATTATGCAACTCAAGTGGCTACTAAACCACCAAAGTTTATTTTCTTCGTTAATGATGCAACTGCAATTCATTTCTCTTATGCAAGATATTTAGAAAATCAATTAAGGGAGAGTTTTGATTTTAAGGGAACTGGTCTTGAAATCGAATATAGAGAAAGGAAGGAATAATTATGAATAAGGTGACTTTTATAGGTGGAGGGAGCTTTGGTACTGCTTTAGCAATTCTATTAGCTAATAAGGGATATGAGCCTAATATATGGGATAGAGAAGAGGCAGTAGTTGATGAGATAAACAACAAAAGAACTAACAGCAAATACATTAAGGATGTAATAATTCCTAGTGGTGTAACTGCATCTAACAATATAGAGGATGCAATAAAGGATGCTGATTTTGTAGTTCTTACTGTTCCATCTCATATAATAAGAACTGTTTGTAAGAACTTTAAAGAGTTTATACCAAAGAAGGCTATAATAGTTAATGTTGCTAAAGGTATTGAGGAAGGAACCAATTTAAGGTTATCTGAAATTATAAAAGAAGAACTTCCTAATAATCCAGTAGTAGTTATGTCAGGACCTACTCATGCTGAAGAAGTTGCAGTTGGGTTACCAACTACAATAGTGGTTTCATCTGAACAAATGGATAAGGCGGAATTGGTTCAAGAGCTATTTATGTGTGATTGCTTTAGAGTTTATACTAATGATGATTTAATTGGTGTAGAGATTGGTGGAGCAGTTAAAAATATTATAGCTTTAGTGGCTGGTGTTTCAGATGGTATTGGTTATGGAGATAACAGTAAGGCTGCATTAATGGCAAGAGGATTAATGGAGATTACTAGAATAGGTACTGCTTTAGGTGCTAAACCAGAAACCTTTATAGGGCTTACAGGTATGGGAGATTTAATTGTTACCTGTACCAGTATGCATTCTAGAAATAGAAAAGCAGGGATTCTTATTGGTCAAGGTTATTCAATGGATGAGGCTGTAGAGCATGTAGGTATGGTTGTAGAGGGTATAAAAGCCTGCAAAGCCTTCCATGAATTAAAAGATAAAATGCAAGTATCTATGCCTATTACAGATAACTTATATGATATCTTATTTAATGGAAAAGATCCTAAGGTAGCTGGCAGTGATTTAATGGAAAGAGATAAAAAACACGAAAATCATTAAAGTTTTTTTAGATATCCTATACTAAATTAATAAAATTAGAATATATTTAAGGTAGAAATCAAAATAGATTTCTACCTTTTTTAGTGCAGCTAAATTTTCAAGTATAAAATAAAAATATGTATATTTTATATAAAGGGTCAATATATATATACTGTTAAAAATTAATTAGGAGGCTATACTGTGGAAAGTTTTAACATTTATAAAGACATAGCAGAGCGAACACAAGGTGATATTTATGTAGGCGTTGTAGGTCCGGTAAGAACAGGAAAATCCACATTCATCAAAAGATTCATGGATTTAATGGTAATACCTAAGATTGATAATACCTATAAAAAAGAAAGAGCAAAGGATGAATTGCCACAGAGTGGATCAGGAAAAAGTATTCATACAACAGAGCCTAAATTTGTACCTAATGAGGCAGTTGAAATTAACTTGGAAGAGGGCATTAAATTTAACATAAGACTTGTTGATTGTGTTGGATACATTGTAAAGAGTGCTTTAGGTTACTTAGAAGGGGAAGATACCAAGATGGTAAATACCCCATGGTTTGATTATGCTATACCTTTTGAAGATGCGGCAGAGATAGGTACAAGAAAGGTTATCACAGATCATTCTACAATTGGTTTTGTAGTTACAACTGATGGAAGTATTACAGGGATTTCAAGAGAAGATTATAAAGAACCAGAGGAGAGAGTAGTTAACGAACTTAAGGCTATTAATAAACCTTTTATAATTATTCTAAACTCTTCAAAACCTAATGCACCAGAAACTAAGGCTTTGAAAGCAGAAATGGAAGAAAAGTACGAGGTGCCTGTTCAAATACTGGATGTCTTTAATATGGGTGAAGAAGACATTAACAAGTTATTTGATAAAGTATTAAAAGAGTTCCCAGTAAAAGAAATAAATATAGATTTGCCTCAATGGATTGAAAAATTAGATTCTTCTCATTGGCTAAAGGCAGACTTCATAAACATAATTAAAGATATGTGCAAAAACATATTTAAGGTAAGAGATATAAAGAAATGCTTAAGTGGATATGAGGGAGAAGATTTTCTAGGAAAAACTGAAATTGCAGAAATGGATTTAGGCAGTGGTAATGCTACAGTAAATATGAATCCTAAAGTTGATATATTCTACAAGATATTGAGTGAATTATGTGGAGATAACATAGAGGATGAAAGTGATCTATTGGCATTAATAAAAGATTTACATTATGCTAAAGTAGAATATGATAAGGTTTCTAATGCAATTAAAGAGGTTAAGGAAACTGGATATGGATTGGTTGCACCACAATTATCTGAAATGAAATTTGAGGAACCTGAAATTGTAAGGCAAGGTGCAAAGTTTGGTGTTAAATTGAAAGCAAGCGCTCCTAGTTTACATTTAATTAAGGCAGATATAAAAACTGAGATATCTCCTATTATGGGCACAGAAAAGGAAAGTGAAGAACTTGTAAAATCTCTATTAGAGCAATTCGAAAGTGATCCATCTAAATTATGGCAAAGTAATATGTTTGGAAAGTCTTTAGAAATGCTTGTAAAGGAAGGATTACAAAACAAGCTATATAAAATGCCTGAAAATGTACAAGTTAAAATGCAAAAGACATTACAAAAAATCATTAACGAAGGAGAAGGCGATTTTATTTGCTTAATATTATGATAAATTAAACAAATAATCGAAGTTAATCTAAGAAATAAAAATAAGCGCCTATAGACATAAGTCTATAGGCGTTTATGCTAATTTTAATAAATAGAATTTACTTATTTTCAGGCAACACTTTTTTGTATAAAGAATCAATCTTTTTTACAATTCTTTGCCAATATACTTTTATTACTGCCATAATTGGAACTGCAAGAATCATTCCTATTGGCCCATAGAAGCCGCCACCTATGGTAACTGCTAAAATTACAAAGTAAGGGCTTAACCCTATGTGATTACCAATAAGTTTTGGATCTAAGAACCATGAATCAAATTGTTGAAGCAAGAATAGAAATAAGAATACAAAAATAGCTAATGTAAAGTTGAAGAATACATTAATTATAAATCCAGTGGCCATTCCGATAAAAGGCCCTACATAAGGTATCATATTTGTTATCCCAGCTATAATAGCAATAATTAATGAGTATTTTGAACCCATTAGTGTTAATCCTATAAATGCAAGTATACCGATTATTAATGAATCTATAGCTTTGATAAAAATATATGCTCCAATAAATTTATCTATTGTTTTAAGAAATTCTATGGCTCTAGTACCCCATTTTTTTCTAAAAATAAGCATTATGGATTTTTTACCTAAAGTCTTGAACTTTTCTTTATCATAAAGAACATAAATAGATATAAGAAATCCTAAAACAATTTTTATAAAATAGCTTGTAATACTTATTGTACTAGAAAGAGCAACGTTCAAGGTACCGATAGCTATATCTTTTACTTTAGTAACTATAGTTTGGGCGTCCAAATTCATAAAATTATTGCTATTGATCAAATCAGATAAATTTTTGTTTTCTGCAAGAAGTCCATTGAACCATTGCTGACAATCAGTTGCAAAAATAGGCAACTTACTTGAAATATCTATTAGGTTATTATATATTTTAGGAATTAGGTATGTGGATATTAAAACTAAAGTAATTATAATTAGCAGATAAGTAATTAGTATACTTAATTGCCTTTTAAGTTTGAATTTTCTTTCAATAAAGCTCATTATAGGGTTTAATGCATAAGCAAATATAAAAGCAATTATAAAAGGTGATAATATATTATATAAACTATCAATAGCTCTGAATAGGATTGCAGAGTTATTAATTAGTTTAATTAGAATATAAGATATAACTATACAAGCTATTAACTCTATGCTCTTAGAGTGTTTTTTCAAAAACTCACTCAAAAAATCCCCTCCCTTATTTTCATGCTGCGAATTAAATCAATCAATTAGACAGTATTTTACCATGATTAGTACAAAAATTGAACATATTATTAAGCGAGTTAATAATATGTTCAGATTTCATAAGTAATAAATCCCTAATTAAAGTATTGCCTTTTTTTGTATTTAATTTCAAAAAGCATAAAATATAAATAAATATTTTAATTAGAAAATATAAAATTATCTGTAAATTTAGTTCTAATTATAGTATAATATATAAGTATGACGTATAATATGTCATACTTGAAAGGAGCGAAGATTAAAATGAAGATAACTAAAAAAGATGGAATCCTTAGCGAATTTGATATTGAAAGAGTTGGTAGATCATTAGAAAATAGTGCTAAGAATGTAGGGTTTGAGCTTTCAGAATCAAACTTAAAAATAGTTTTAAAGCAGGTAGAAAAAAAGGTACAAGCACTTAATGGTATTGCTAGAGTAACATCTACATATGAGGTTAGAGGAGTAGTTTTCCAAGTATTGAAGAGTAATGGATTTACTGAGTTATGTAGAGCATATATGGGAGTATAAAATAATTGGCTCATAATATATTTACTAGATAAAATAATCACCTAAAATATAAGAATTCAATTCCTATGTTTTAGGTGATTTTTGACTTATATTAACTTTAGGTTTTTCATAGAGATATCAAAGGAAGTATAAGAATGAGTTAGTGCTCCTGAAGAAATAAAGTCTACTCCAAGCTTAGAAAGTTCTTGTAATCTTTCTAGGGTAACATTACCTGAAACTTCAACTAAGGCTTTTTTATTAATAAGTTTTAAGGCCTCTTCTATAGTTGAATTATCCATATTATCAAGCATTATAATTTCTACATTACATTCAAGTGCTTCCTTTACCATATCTAAGTTTTCACATTCCACTTCAATTTTTCTAACGAAGGATGCATTTCTTCTTACTAGAT
Organism: Clostridium sp. TW13; assembly: GCF_024345225.1. NCBI lineage: Bacteria > Bacillati > Bacillota > Clostridia > Eubacteriales > Clostridiaceae > Inconstantimicrobium > Inconstantimicrobium mannanitabidum. The sequence goes on along the minus strand of NZ_BROD01000001.1, from coordinate 1,888,807 downwards.
TAACTGCATTTGTTATTCCACCAGCATAATCTATATGATTATCTTTAAGCATTATACTATCAGAAAGAGAGTATCTGTGGTTCATGCCACCACCCAATCTAACTGCATATTTTTCAAATGGTCTCATATTTGGTGTGGTCTTTCTAGTATCTAAAAGAGTGGTTTTACTTCCTTCTAATACTCTTACACATTTATTTGTCAAAGTAGCAATGCCGCTCATTCTTTGAAGGTAATTTAGTGCAACTCTTTCTCCCATTAAAACTATAGAAGTCTTTCCGGTAATCTTTGCCAAAAGAGTACCTTTACTAATATGAGCACCTTCTTCAACAAAGTAATCTATTTTTATAGAACCTAAATGATAAAATGTTCTCTCGAAAACTGTTAAACCTGCAATTACACCATCTTCTTTAGCAATCAAATCAACGGTACAATTAGAGTCTTCTTTTATTAGGTTTTCAGTAGTTACATCACCAAAAGGCATGTCTTCTTTTAAAGCATTTTTAATGTAATCATCAATCAGAAATAAATTCAACATCTAAGTCAGAGCTCCTTTTTTTAAATTCTTCTAAACTAATTTCTTTGTTTTCTTTCATAATGGCGTTTAATGTATACAAATCTAGTTCTTTATAATGAGGAATTAGTTTTGCAGTATTTAATTTTTCATTTATATCTAAAGCCTCTCTTCTTGAGAAAACTAAAGCTTCTAAAAGAGAATTTGAAGCTAATCTGTTTTTGCCATGTACTCCAGTGCAGGAACATTCTCCTACAGCATAGAGGTTTTTTAAAGAAGTTCTTGAATCTAAATCCACAGTTATTCCCCCCATGAAATAATGATGGCAAGGGGTAACTGGAATAGGCTCTTTTGTTATATCATAACCTTTTTCAAGGCAAGAAGAGTATACAAGAGGAAATCTCTTTTTTAAATAGTCTTCTTGAAGAAAGTGAATATCTAAGTATACATAGGGAGAGTTAGTCTTTTTCATTTCTTTAAAAATTGCTTTTGCAACCACATCTCTTGGTAATAACTCATCTATAAAAGATTCACCACGTATATTATATAGTTTTGCACCTTCACCTCTTAAAGATTCTGAAATCAATACCTTTTTGCCAACACCTTCTTCATAAAGAGAAGTAGGGTGAATTTGTATATAATCTAAATTTTTAAATTCTATATCATGTTTTAGAGCTATTGAAATATAATCTGCCGTAAGAAGAGGGTTGTTTGTAGAAGACTTGAATAGTCCACCTATACCTCCCATAGCAAGAACTGTAAACTTTGAGTTTATTGTTAAAGGAGTATCATTGTAGTTGAAATACCCACCAATAGCAGTACGATTTTCTACGATTAAATCACATAAAGTACAATTCTCTAAAATTTCTACATTTGGTTTTGCTTTAACTAAGTTGAATAGGTGTGTAGAAACTATTTCCCCAGTTTTATCTTTGCAATGAACTATTCTATTGACTGAATGCGCACCTTCACGTGTATATTCAAAGGTATTGTCAGATGTTTTGTCGAAAGGTACTCCAAGGGAATCAAGGTTTAAAATATTATCTTTTGATTCCTCTGCAAGAACAGTTACTGAATTAATATCATTAACCCTTTGCCCTGCTATTAAAGTATCTTCGATAAAAGAAGCAATATCCATAGCATTAAGTGCTGTGGATATTCCCCCTTGAGCTAAATAGGAATTGCAGTCTTTGACTGTTCCTTTTGATACAATTATTATTTTTGTATTTTCACTTAAGTTTAAGCAACTATAAAGAGCAGATACACCTGTTCCAACTATTAAAACATCACATTGCTTATTCATTGTTATCCCTTCTTTATTTTTATTACTTTGATAGAAGATGCATCTGTTGTAAAGAATTTAAAGCTTTTAAACGCATATCTTCATGTATTTTAATTTCATAAGTATCATTTTTTAGTGAGTTGTATACATCTTCTAGGGTAGTTTTTTTCATGTTTAAGCAAGTCATGGTGACCTTTGGAACATAAAAGTTCTTGCTAGGACATCTTTTTTTCATTTCATGAATAACACCTGATTCAGTAACTACTATGTAATCTGTAGAAGAATCTTTTTCAGCATAATCAATTATTTCACCAGTGCTACCTATAAAATCAGCCATGTCTCGTATGTTTTTTTCGCATTCTGGATGAACTAACACTTTAGCACTAGGTTTTGCTTTTAAAGACTCTTCAATTTGTTCTTTTCTAACTTTTGCATGAGTTATGCAGAAACCTTCCCAAAGTATAAATTTTTTATCTGGAACTTGTTCGGCTATATAGCTTCCTAAGTTTTTATCAGGTAAGAATATAATCTCTTCTTCTTTTATATTATTTATAATTTTCATGGCAGAAGAGGATGTAACACATACATCGCTATGAGCTTTAACATCTATATTTGAGTTTATATAAGCAACAACTTTTGCATTTGGATGTTGTTTTTTTAATTCTATTAACTTTTCTTCAGTGGCCATATCTGCCATTGGACAGCCTGCATCTAGGTTTGGGAAAAGTATTTTTTTATCAGGTGAAAGTATTTTAGCACTCTCAGCCATAAATTTTACACCGCAAAATACTATGGTTTTTTGTGTACTATCCATGGCTATTTTGCTTAAATAGTAAGAATCTCCTACATAATCAGCAATGTCTTGAATTTCATCTCTTTGATAATAATGAGCTAAAATTAAGGCATCTTTTTCCTCTTTTAGTCTTTTTATTTCTTGTATTAAATTCATATATATACCTCGCGTTAATTTTAGTTTACAAATGTATATACAGTATAGCACCCTAGTTTAATAAAATCAATAATAGGGTTAATAACTGTATTTATCAATAATATTGCCTTTTTTCAATAAAAATACTCGGAGAAACTGTCATAAATTTGGTTGATAATACTTATGTAGAAAATAAATAAATAATAGTAGAAGTTTTTTATATTTTACATATTATGAAGTATACAAAAGATATAGAGGTGATAAACATGTCAAGAAGATGTTGTAATTGTGGCTGTGGAGGATTTAACTGCAACAATGGCTGGGGCTGCAATAGAGGATGTGGATTTAATAGGGGATGCGGCAATTTTGGATGTAACAATGGTTGTGGCTTCAATAACCCATTACTTCTTTTATTATTTTTAAGTGGCGGATTCTTTTTTTAGAATTTTCTCCATATTTAAAGTATGAATAATACTATATAAAGGATTTTGGGCATTTTTTGCCCATAATCCTTTTGTTTATGAAAAGAGTTCAATCAGGAAACTAATTAAAAACAAATTAATTACTTGAACAATTGTTACCCATGCTTTAAAATAGCAGTAGTGAAAAGATGGAGTGATAATTTATGGAAAGATTACAAAAGTATATGGCACGATGTGGCGTTGCCTCAAGAAGAAAATGTGAAGAGTATATATCACAGGGATTAGTAGCAGTAAATAATGATGTAATTACAGAGTTAGGATTTAAAGTTGACGTAGATAAAGATAGAGTTTCTTTTAATGGAAGTATTATTTCTCCTTGTGAAAATAAAGTTTACATAGCACTAAATAAACCTGAAGGATATATTACTTCAGTTAAGGATGAGTTTGATAGGAAGACAGTTATAGATCTTGTAGATGTAAAAGAAAGGATATTTCCAATTGGTAGATTAGACTATGATACTTCAGGGTTACTTCTATTAACTAATGATGGAGAGGTATATAATAAAGTTATTCATCCAAGGGTATCAATAAATAAAGTATATGAAGCTTTAGTTAAAGGTAATTTTACAGAGGAAGAAATTAAGAAATTTGAAGTAGGTGTAGATATAGGTGGATACATAACTGCCCCTGCTGAGTTAAAAGTGATAAAGAAAGAAAAAAATAAATCCTTGGTACATATAACGATTCATGAAGGTAAGAATAGGCAAGTTAGAAAGATGTGTGCAGCATTTAGTCATGAAGTAATAACACTAAAAAGACTTTCAGTAGGGGATATTAAACTTAAGGATTTACCTAAGGGAAGCTGGAGAAACTTAGATGATAAAGAAATTGAATATTTATTTAAGTTAGGCAAATAATATTGCGAAATTATTAACATAATCATGCAATCATTGTTGAAAATTACTTAATATAATGGTAACATAAAATATATGTTTTCAACTATCAATCAACAGGGGGAATTAGTTATGGATATAAATAACCAACCTGACTTAATGAGATTAATTCAAATAAAGTTTCCAAGATTAAGTAAAGGACAAAAACTGATTGCAGAATACATACTTAAGTATTATGATAAAGCAGCCTTTATGACAGCAGCAAAACTTGGAGTTAGTGTGGGTGTAAGTGAATCAACAGTAGTTAGATTTGCTATAGAACTTGGGTTCAGTGGATATCCAAAGTTGCAGAAGGCTTTACAGGAACTTATTAAAAATAAGCTTACTACAGTTCAAAGATTAGAGCTGTCTAATGATTATATAAGTGAAGAAAATGCTTTAAAAGGCGTTTTAAAAGCAGATATAGAAAATATAAGAGCAACTTTAGAAAAAATAAATCATAAAACTTTTGAAGAAGTAGTGAACAATATATTTTCAGCTAAAAGAATATATATTATTGGTTTAAGAAGTTCATCAGCCTTATCAGAGTTTTTAGGATTTTATTTAAATTTAATTTTAGAAAATGTTAATGTAGTGGGAAATGGTATAAGTGATATTTTTGAGCAGATGATTAACCTAGGAAAAGGTGATTTGGTCATTGGAATTGGTTTTCCAAGATATGCAGTTAAAACAATAAATGCTTTAGCGTTTGCTCAAAGCAGAGGAGCTAAGGTAGTTGCAATAACAGATAGTCTACTTTCTCCACTTGCAGCAAAATCAGATTATACATTAATTGCTCAAAGTAATATGGCTTCCTTCGTGGATTCTTTGGTTGCACCATTAAGCGTTATAAATGCATTAATAATAGCTGTTGGGATGAGAGAAAAAGATAAAATTTCTGCAACATTCAATAATCTTGAAGAGATATGGAAAGAATATAATGTATATTCTTCAAGTAAATCTTTATATGAAGAAAGGTAAGGAAATCACCTTTCTTTTATTTTGCAATAAAGTTAAATCCTGAGGTTAGACTCGAATTTTAATTTACATATACAGGAGCTGATAAAAATGTCAAAAGTTATAGTTGTAGGTGCTGGTCCAGCTGGTATGATGGCTTCAATTACTGCCGCAAAAAAACATGATGTAATTCTAATTGACGGTAATGAAAGGCTTGGTAAGAAACTTTTCATTACAGGAAAAGGTAGGTGCAATGTTACTAATGCAAAGGATATAGGAGAATTCTTTGATAATATCCCAGGAAATCCATATTTTTTGTATAGTTCTTTATATTCATTTACTAACATAGATACTATGAATTTTTTTGAGAAGCAAGGGGTTAAACTAAAAGTTGAGAGAGGGGACAGAGTTTTTCCTGAATCTGATAAATCTTCAGATATAATAAAAGCTTTGGAAAGAGCTCTTATTAATTCTAATGTTAAAATAATGTTGAATTCTAAGGTTAATGATATAATTAAAAAGGATTCACAGATTAAATCAGTTAAATTAGAAAATGGTGATATAATTAGTGGTGATTACTTTGTTATTTGTACAGGAGGAAAATCCTATCCTTTAACTGGCTCTACAGGCGATGGGTTCAGATTTGCTAAGAAGCTTGGTCATACTGTAACTGAGTTAAAGCCATCATTAGTGCCAGTAGAAATAGATGATGCTTGGGTAAGGGAACTACAAGGTCTTTCATTAAAAAATGTTAGATTAACTTTTTATGAGAATAAGAAAAAAGTGTATGATGATTTGGGAGAAATGATTTTTACCCATTTTGGAATTTCGGGGCCATTAGTTTTAAGTGGTAGCCGCTATATTAAGGAATTGAAAACTAAAAATTATGAGGCATCATTAAATTTAAAACCAGCCTTAGATTCAAAGGAATTAGATTTAAGAGTACAAAAAGACTTTAAAAAGTATATAAACAAAGACTTTAAGAATTCTTTAGATGATTTGTTCCCTAAAAATTTAATACCAATTATAATTAAATTATCAGGAATTAATGAAAATAAAAAGGTAAATGAAATTACTAAAGAAGAGAGAAAAAGACTGATAAGTCTTATTCAGGATATGAGAATGACAGTTACAGGACTTAGACCTATAGATCAAGCTATTGTAACTGCTGGAGGAGTAGATGTTTCTGAAATTGATCCATCTACAATGAAATCAAAATTAGTGGATAATTTGTATTTTGCTGGTGAGGTAGTGGATGTGGATGCATTTACAGGTGGGTACAATGTTCAAATAGCTTTTTCTACTGGTTATATAGCTGGTTCAAAATTAGGGGAATAGATTAAATAAATTTTATTATGAGGTGTGTTTAAATGAGAATATCAGTTGCCATTGATGGTCCTGCAGGAGCAGGAAAGAGTACTATAGCAAAAATAGTTGCAAAGAAATTTAATTTAATGTATATAAATACAGGAGCTATGTATAGAGCTGTTACTTTTGTTTCAATGAATAAAGATTTAGCTCCAACTCAAGTAAAAAATATATGTGAAGAAATAGATAAAATGGAGATGCATTTTGAAAATGATGATTTGATACTAAATGGTGAAAATATAAATGAAAGGTTAACTCACCCTGACATAAGTAAAAATGTTTCAGCTTATGCATCTATAAGAGAGGTAAGACAAAAGTTAGTAAAGCTTCAACAAGAAATGTCATTGAAATATGATGTGATTATGGATGGAAGAGATATTGGTACAGTTGTACTTAAAGATGCTCCATATAAGTTTTTCTTAACTGCTACTGCAGAAGAAAGAGCAAAGCGAAGATTTATTGAGTTAACAGAAAAAAATATTGAAGTAGAATATGAAGAAATATTAGAAGATATTATTAGAAGAGATTATCTTGATACTCATAGAGAAGTAGATCCATTAACTATGGCAGAGGATGCTATAGAAATAGATACTACAGGCTTGGATATTGATGGCGTTGTAAATAAAATTTCTGAATGCATTAGAAAGTAAGGTGAAAGTATGGTACAAGTAAAATTAGCAGATAGTGCAGGTTTTTGTTTTGGTGTAAAAAGAGCTGTTGATGAAACTCTTAAAATACAAAAAGATTTAAATAAAAAGATTTATACTTTAGGCCCTCTTATCCATAATAATGATGTAGTTAATTTTTTAGAGCAAAATAATATTTTTGCAATAAGCCTTGAAGATCTTGACCAATTAACTGAAGAGGACACTGTGGTAATAAGATCTCATGGTGTATCAAAAGAAGTAATTGATAAGATAAAAGACAGAGGAATTAAATTGGTTAATGCTACTTGTCCTTATGTTACTAATATACAGAAAAAAGTTAATAAGTATTCTGATGAAGGATATAAAATTGTTATTTTAGGAGATAAAAATCATCCAGAGGTTATAGGCATAAACGGATGGTGTGGAAATAATGCTATTATTACATCTAAAGGTAATATAGAAGAAGAAATTCCAGGTAAAGTATGTGTAGTATCTCAAACTACAGAAAAGCAAGAAAACTGGAAAAGAACAATCAATAATGTGGCAGAGTTAAGTAAGGAGTTTCTAGCTTTTAATACTATTTGTTCTGCTACAGAGGTAAGACAATTAAGTGCTGATAATCTTTCAAAAGAAGTAGATGTGATGCTTGTCATAGGTGGAAAGAATAGTTCTAACACCACTAAATTATTTCAAATATGCAGTGCAAATTGTAAAAATACCTATCATATAGAAAATATTAAAGACATAGATATAGAGGAAATAAAAAAAATGAGTCCTAAAACTGTAGGTGTAACAGCTGGTGCTTCAACACCAGATTGGATAATAACAGAAGTTTTGGATTTATTAAAAACAATTTAACACATAATGTACTGATTGTTGAGTTAGGGTAAAAGGGTTAAGCAGATGATAGAATATAAAAATTTAACACTAAAAAATTATTTTTCATTAAAAAAAATGTATGGTAAAGGTAAAGAATTTAATCAACTAAATGATGAATTAGCAGATAATTTTCAAAAATCAAATTTTTTAAGTTTTCTTATGTCTAATCAAATCATTAAATTGATAAAAGTAAATAAAAAATATATTGGATATGTATGGTATGAAAATATATATGAGGATATATATTTAATCAGAGATTTATACATACCAAATAAGTCTTTTAAATATTTTGATTCACTTGACATTAATAATATGCATTTTTTATATGAAAGTTACACTAGTTCAAAATGTAATGAAATTCTTTCAAAGCTTAATTTTTTTCAAAAGGATATTAGTGATTTAATGGTTCTTTCTATGGATAAGATAAATATTGCAGAATCAAAGGATGCAGAGGAGTATGAAGTGTTTCAAAGAGACTATCATGAGAACATAAGATGTGAATTACAGAACAGTATTTTTGATAGTAATTCAAGAATTCCTTTAACTTTGGATGACGTGTATTTTGATGAAGAACAAGATTATTATATTGAGAATGCATGTATCTTTATTAAAGAAAATGATACATACGTCGGTATGGGGCAGATTATTAACCTAAATAATAAACTCACAGTTGTAAACTTTGGAATAAGAAAAGAATTTAGAAACAAGGGTTATGGAAAAAAGCTAATGAATAGGATTTTATATTCTTGCACTGATATAGGTAAAGCATTTGATAAGAGAGAAGTCTATATTAGAGTTAGTAAAGAAAATCCTATAGCTTATTCTTTATATGAAGATTTAGGGTTTAAGTATGTAGACTCGATAATAAGTTGGGAGTTCTAATAAATTATATAAATAAAATGAGGCTGTCATGATTGATTGATAGCCTCATTTTATTTATAGTAAATCATCACAGGGTACACAAGAGCACTTGGTGGATAATACATTTGCACTTAAATGCTCTTTGAAATAACCTCTATCGGATATATCTACTTTTTGCTTATCATCAGAGCTAGGATTATCTTTTGCAATACTATCTTGGTTTTTTAAATCATACATGATATCCCTCCTAATTAATAATAAAATTGTTTATAAACATAATTAATGTCCCATTGACCTTAGTGTATCCGTGTATATAGATTTTATACTTATTTTATTTAATAAGGATTTGTAACCTTATTATAGAAAAAAGAAGATCACGCAGGTTTATAGAGGAAATATTTGAAAAAAATATTAAAAAAACATATAATAAGATAGTTAAATTATATGTTTTCTTACATTATTCTAAATAAAGTAGTTAATTTTATATTTGAAAATTTTAAAATACATTTAGGAGAAAAAATATGAGTATAAAAACATTACATCACGTATGTGTCCAAACGCAAAAATATAAGGAGTCTCTTGATTTCTATACTAGAATTCTTGGATTTGAAATAGTTATTGAAACACCTGATTTTCATGGTAGAGATTTTAATACCTGGCTTAGGTTGGGGACATTCATGATTGAATTACAAACACCCAAAAAAGGTACTGAATTTAATACATATAGTTCACTTAGTGAAGGAATAGTACATCTATGCTTTTGGGTGGACGATATTAATGAAGAATTAAGTAGAATAAAGAATTTAGGCTATAAAGATTTCAAAATAAAAAATGGTGAAGAAATATATAAAGTTGAAAAAGGGTATTTATTTAAGATTAAGGCTCCAGAGGGAACAGAAATTGAAATGAGAGATACAGATATATAATGGATTATATATCATACAGGAGTAATATAGTTAGTTGTATTTACACGAAAAGGGGTGGAACTGATATGTCATGTCATTTGATGATTAATTTAAATGCTTTTCTCTGTACAAGATTTAATGCTTGGACGAACTTGTGCAGAGTATAAATTTGTAAGGATTAGGCATATGGACTTACTTATTTTTTGAAGACGCCTTATTTATATAAATTGTCCACATTGGATTTTGTACTTTTAAGATTATAAAAAATAACTTAAAAGGAGAAAAACAATGAAAGAAAATAAATTTAAAAGTTTTATATTATTTTGGCTAAGCCAATCAATATCAGAATTAGGAAGTTCTATGACCAGTTTTGCACTTATTATATGGGCATATGGGAAGACGAATTCTGCAATGTCAGTATCTCTAATGACGTTCTTTTCATATTTGCCATATATTATTGTTAGTGTTTTTGCAGGAGCATTTATAGATAGTCATAGCAAAAAAAAGATTATGTTATGGTCTGATACCATAGCAGCTTTATGCTCAAGCACTGTTTTAACATTGCTAGTTATGGGAAAGTTGGAAGTTTGGTATATTTATATTATAAATGGAATTAATGGGTTTATGAATTCTTTTCAGTCTCCAGCCTCTATGGTGGCAGTAGGTATTATAGTTCCAGAAAAAAAATATACAAAGGCTAGTGGAATGAATTCATTTTCTAGTTCATTACTTACCTTTGTTACTCCTATGCTTGCAGCATTTGTGAGTTCATTTTTAGGCTTGCAGGGTGTTATTATTATTGACTTAAGTACATTTATTTTTGCAGTGATTATTTTAACATTTTTTATTTCTATTCCAGAACAGTTAATGAATGAAACTGATAAAAAGGACAATATCTTTAATGGATGTAAAGAGGGAATGGGATTTCTTTTTAAGCATAAAGGAATATGGTATGTGATTATAAGTATGGCATTTTTAAACTTCTTTTCACGATTAACTTATGAAAATATTTTGTCCCCAATGATATTGGCTAGGAGTTCTGGCAATTCTAATATACTTGGTATCGTTAGTGCAGTTCTTGGCATGGGAGGTATTGCGGGAGGATTAATTGTTTCTTTAGTAAAGTTGCCAAATAGTAATGCTAAATTAATCTATTTTTCAGCTGCTTTTTCGTTCGCTTTTGGAGATTTATTTATGGGTATTGGGCAGAATGTATATGTTTGGTGTATTGCAGCAATTGCAGCTAGCGTACCCATACCATTTATAGCTGCAGGTCAAAATGTTATTTTATATAATGAGATTCCTAAAGAAATGCAAGGAAGAGTATTTGCAGTAAGAAATGCAGTACAATATTGTACTATACCTGCTGGTATAGTATTAGGAGGAGTTCTAGCTGATTATGTATTTGAACCTTTTATGCTTTCACATAATAAGCTTGCATTTCTATTACAAAAAGTTGTAGGTAATGGATCAGGAAGTGGAATGGCAGTTATGTTTTTGTGTACAGGAATCTTAGGTTTTATAACAAGTATTCTATGGTATAGGAATAAACATATTAGAGCTTTATAAGATAGTAGGGAAATTTAATGCTAAATAAACATAAGATGAATTAGTAATCATATTAATGAAAATAATAGACTATAGATATTTAGACTATTAGAAGTTGTGAGGGGATGATTATAATGATATTTGATGAATTATATAACATAGCAAAAAAAACTTTAAATCCACGACAAATATCTAAGAATTCTTCTGCGAGTTCTGTGGCAGCAGCTATTTTAACTGATAAAGGAAATGTTTATACAGGAGTATGTATAGATACACCTTGTTCTATGGGATTCTGTGCAGAACATGCTGCAATTGCTTCAATGATAACTGCTGGTGAGAATAGAATAGTAAAATTAGTAGCTGTGTATAAAGATGGATCAATAATTCCTCCTTGTGGTAGATGTAGAGAATTTATTTGTCAGATTCATGATGATAATTACAAGTGTGCAGTAATGGTTAGAAAAGACACAATTGTAACTATAGATGATTTGTTACCATATAGTTGGGAAAGAAATAATTTATGAGGTGAAAAATGGATAATATAATATCAGAGAGATTAATAATTAGAAGATTTAAGAAGGAAGATTGGCAAGATTTATTTGAATACTTATCAGATGAAGAGGTTGTAAAATTTGAACCTTATGATATTTATTCTGAACAGCAAGCTAAAGAAGAGGCAGTCAATAGGTCAAATAATGAATGTTTCTATGCAGTTTGCTTAAAGGAAAGTGGTAAAGTGATAGGAAATTTGTATTTTGGGAAAGGGGATTTTGATACTTGGGAATTAGGCTATGTATTTAATAGAAAATATCAAGGTAATGGATATGCTTCAGAAAGTTCAAAAGCCTTAATTGATCATGCTTTTGAAAATTTAGGAGTTAGACGAATTATAGCTTTATGTAGTGATAAGAATGAACGTTCTTGGAAATTGATGGAGCGTTTAGGAATGAGACGGGAAGGATTATTTCTGCAAAATGTTACCTTCAAAACTGACGATGATGGACAGCCTATTTGGTTTAATTCATATGAATATGCTATTCTAAAGTCGGAATGGAATAAGTAATTTTAATATGTATACAAAAGGGTGATTATAGATGAAAAACATAATTTGTGTTCAACATACACAATCAATACATCATACTAATGGTATGATAGGTTCTTGGACAGATTGGGATTTAAGTGAGTTAGGAATTAGACAAGCGGATAATATAGGTAAAGCTCTAAAAAGTGAAATACAAGATAATCAATATGTAATTTATTCATCAGATTTAAAACGAGCAGCTCAAACAGCAAATAAAATAGCAAGTCATTTAAAAGTTCAGCCTATATTAAAGAAAGAATTAAGAGAACTGAATTTGGGAAGTGCAGTTGGCAAGTCTGTTGAATGGTTTAAGAATAGTATGCTTTCAAGAAACGATAGTGTTTGTGAAGTGGATTATAGATTTTTAGAGGATGCAGAATCTCAGAGAGAGTTATATATTCGTGTAAAAGCATTTTTAGACGATATTTTATGTAAAGAAAACGAAAATATTATAATTGTTTCTCATGGTGATACACTAAGAATGTTATTTTATATTTGGATGTATAATTCATTAGACGATTTTGAAAATAGAAAGTTTGGTGGAGTTGCAGGTGGAGTATCAATGCTTTGTGAGGATCAAAACGGTAAAAGAATAATTAAGAAGCTTAATGATGTATCCTATATAAATTATCAGCAATAAATATTATTAATACTAAGATTAAGCTGTTATAATAAAATACAGAGAAAACTATTTTAGATAAAATAGTAGGTTTGGAGTGATACATATTAATAAAACAAAGATTTTTTTAATGAGATTATTTTATGTTTCATTTTTTCTTATATGGGGGTGGATATTTTTAAATGTAATTTATAAGAGTAGAGAAGACTTTAAATTACCCTTACTAGTTTTGGTAAGTATTTTGTTATTAATTTTTTTAGTGTTTACATCTAAGATAATAGATAATTTTAAAAATAAACTTGGCTCAAGGGCAAAAGAATATATTTTTCTTCCTATAATGCTAATAATGTTTTTTATACAACTTATGGTTGGATATAGATTAAGTGTAAATCCTAGTTGGGATTTTGGAGTAGTATACAGACAAGCGTTAGAACTTTCAAATACATCTGGACCAGTTAAGGCTAATATATATTTTGTTCAATATCCTAATAATATTGGACTATTGATTCTTTTGGCATATTATTTTAAGTTATTAAGTTTTTGGGGGATAACAAACACTCTTTATTTTGCGATAGTACTTAATATATTTTTCATTGATGCTGCCATTATATTTTTATTCTTAATATGTAAAGAAATTTGGAATACAAAAAAAGCATTTTTGGTTCTTATTTTATGTTTTATTTTTATGCCATACTATACTGAAGTTCCGATTTTTTACACTGATACTACTTCAATAACATTTATAACGGCAATCATTTATTTATATGTGATTGCTAATAAATCAGAAAAAGCAAAAAAGAAAACTATTTGTTTTGTGTTTATTGGAGTACTTACAGCATTAGGGTTTAGATTAAAGGCTACAGTAGCTATTATATTGGTTGCGACTATTATTCATATGATATTTAGAAAAGATAAGTTTTTAAACAAAGTAATTTACACATTAGTAATTATTATTGCTTTCATAATTTCAATGTTTTTAAGTGGATTTGCAATTAATTCTAAATTAATTATTAGTGACTATGAAAAAAATAGAGTGCAATTTCCCTATACTCATTGGGTGATGATGGGGCTTCAAGACGTAGGGTTTTATAATGAAAATGATGTACAATTTACAATGGAACGTGGTCCATATGATAAAAAGAAAGCAGCTAATATTGAAGTTATAGAGAAACGAGTTAACGATTATGGTTTTTTAGGAATGGCAAAACATCTAACTAAAAAGGCTGCATATACTTGGGGAGATGGTACTTATTTTGCACCGCATAGTTTGAAACTTAAACCACTTGTAGATACTAGATTGCATAAATTTGTATTGCCAAAAGGTGAGTATTACTATGTTTTTAGTTATTACAGTCAAGTATATCATTTGGTAATTCTATTTTTAATTCTTATTGTTTTATATAAAAAAATTAAAGTTTCAACTTTAGAAGATACATTTTTAATAGATATTTCAGTTTTTGGGTTGTTGATATTTTTATTGATATGGGAAACAATTTCTAGGTATCTATTTAATTTCACACCATTGTTAATGATTATAGCAATTCAAGGATTGGATTATATTAAAAGTATTCCATCTATAAATAAAATATTAATACTGAATAGAAAATAGGAGCTTGTTGTGTAAACAACAAGCTTTTTTATATATAAGTACAAAATATGTTGTTTTATTCTATATATAGTAAAATAACTTCAATGGATTTATAGAAATTTATGGTATACTTATACTAAGTTGTTCCAATATAATAAAAAATAATATAAAGGCATAGAGGAGATTGAGATGGATGATTTATGGGAACGTTCAATATGTTTTTATAATATAGAACTTCAAGAAATAAGAGAAATATTTAAAGAATATGATAGAAATTTTGAAATACTAGATTTTACACCGATAAATATTGGCTGTAGAAATAGTAATTATAAAGTAGATACAAATAAAGGTTCATTTTTATTAAGAATTTGTCCTATAAATGATACAAAATATAAGAAAGAACAGAAAATTAGTGAACTGTTTTCCGAAGTATTAAATGTACCAAAATTATTATTTGTATCTGGGAATAATTCTAAAAAAAGAGTTTGCTTAATATATGATTATATTTACGGTATTTCACTTCAAAGCTTAGTATTGAAGGCAGGAAAATTTGGTGAAAGAATTATAAATCAGGTAGCTAAAAGTGCTGCATTTATACACAGTTATGATTTTGAGAAAAGTGAGGAGTTCAATGATAATTATCCACCATTTTTAACATGGTATGAGTTATTTTTAAATAATGAATGGGCTTCAGCACGTCTTGGTAGTGATATTAAAAACAGAGTGAAACAACTTATATTAGATAAACAAAATGAATTAAAGCTAATAGATGAATATAATAGCTTCATTCATGCAGATTTTAGGCCAGCTAATATGATAATTGACAAAGACAACGATATTTGGGTTGTAGATTGGGAATTTGCAGGATTTGGTCACAGTTTAGCAGATATAGGTCAATTTTTTAGATATTCAAACTGCTTTGAAAAGTCACAAATATTAAAATTTCGAGAGGTATACAATAGTTTTGCAAAAAAATCTTTGCCATCCAATTGGTATGAATTGAGTAAGCTTAGGGATTTGGTGAATCCATTACAAATGTTAGGTGGTGAAGAAGAACTTCCAGAAAAATATAAGGATTTAAAGAAGCTTGTCATTGAGACTTTAAATTATTTTGGGTATTAATTTTATACTGATTGAGAACTAAGTCAGTATATTTTTCTGTGTAAACCATAAAGTAAAGGTTTAATACATAGAGTTATGAACAAAAATAGAAGTAGAAAGTTAGGCGAAAATATGAGTAATAAATGTAATGGAAAAGTAATTTTATATTTAATGAGACATGGACAAACTATTTTAAATAAAGCTAGAAGAACTCAAGGGTGGTGTGATGCAGTTCTTACAAAGGAAGGAATTGAGGTGGCTATAAATGCTGGATTAGGTCTTAGTGATACTAATTTTAAATCAGTTTATAGCAGTGATTTAGGAAGAGCTGCAACAACTGCAGGAATTGTTATAAAAGAGAATAAAGCAAGTGAACATTTAGAGTTAAGAAAACTCGAAGGATTAAGAGAGGTTTACTTTGGAAAATATGAAGGTGAGCATGAAGAAATCATGCTTAGAGATATTCTAAGTTATCTTAACGTAAGCTCTTTTGCTGAAGCAGAAGAAAAATATGATTTCCAAAAAGAATACTGCAATGTATGTGCAACTTTAGATGAAACAAATGAAGCAGAGAATTATGATAGTGCTATATCAAGAGTTATGAGGACCATGAATGCTATATGTTCAGAAAATGCTAAAGATAATGGAGGAAATGTACTTGTTGTTGCGCATGGAGGAATAATTAGATTGATTATAGATCACTTAGACAAAAGTTTTAATATAAGAGAAATGGACAATGCAGGTATCTCTAAGATTATATATGAGGATGGGAAATTTACAGTTGAATCTGTAAATGATAGTAGTTATAGCGAAAAAGGTAAGGCTATTAGAAATATAATGGTTTAATTATTTTATGAAATAAGAATAGAGGAACAGATGAAATGAATGATATAGGGAATATGGTATTTAAGGAATTTGGACAACAAAATAAGCCTATAGTAGTACTTATACATGGCTTTCTTATGCCTTGGAAAATGTGGGAACCACAAATAGAAGAATTTAGTAAAGAATATCATGTGATTGTACCAATTCTAGAAGGACATCAAAAAAATAATCAAAATATATTTACATCTATTGAAAACAATTCAAATCAAATTATAGATTATTTAGAAAAACACAATTTCAAAGAAATTTTTGCTATATGCGGTCTTTCATTAGGAGCATCAATTACTGTGGACATACTTGGTAGAGATAGATTAATTGTTAAGAAGGCAATTATTGATGCTGGAATTACACCTATATGTGTCACTAAAATACAAAAGACATTTATAGTATACAGAAGTCTTTTTGAAACCTGTTTAGTGAGGAAGAGCAAAAAAATGTTGGAAATGGTATTTAAGCCACAGGACTATTCAAGGGTACGAGTTGATGAAATTTATGAGATGCTTCAGCATATATCAAATGATACTGTTAAGAATGTATATTCTTCTATATTTACGTATAAATTGCCTGAAGATTTGTCTAATATTAAAACTGAAATAAGATATTGGTATGGTACGAAAGAAGGAAATCAAAGAAAGAGGGATGCTGAATTTATTATAAAGGTATTTCCAAATGCAAAATATCAGGTATTTGATGGTTATGCTCATGGACAACTTTGTGTGGGAAATCCCAATTTGTATTTAAAATATGCATATAGTTTTTTTTATGAAGTATAACATGCTTGCTATATTCTTTTCTACATTTGGTAAGTGTAATGAAGAGTTTGAGGATGGAAAATTTACAGTTGAGTATGTAAATGATAGTAGTTACAGCGAAAAATGCAAGGATATGAGAGCAGCAATTGGTTAGTGGTAAATAGAATAATATCACGTCATTTTTATCAAAATAAAATATATTAATGATAGGAAGTGACGTATATATGAATATTATTTTAAGCTTAATGGTTGGATTAGGTCTAGCATTTAATAATATTTTAATAAAAACTACAAATACGGAAGTTACTACACCAGCATCAATAGATGCTATTATTTTAGCTTATGACACTATGCATACAGCTGATAAAGATCAATTAAGAGATTACATAATATTGGACATGGAATCTATATATTTTACTGATACAACCTATGAAGAGAGAAAAAAGGTTATAGAATATTTTGAAAAATATAATAAACCAGTTTTAAATGCTTCACTGTTTAAGTTGCAACGAATTGGCTTAGCAAATAAGCGTAGTGAACTTAAGATAAATGGAGAATTGTTGATGTTTACTGACATATATCCAGATGATTCCTCAGGTATGGTATTTGAAGGTTGGAAATACTATGCACCTCTTGGTGCTAAGAAATATAGAATAAAGCTAAAAGTTGTTAATAATAAATGGAGTGTTATAGATGTAGAATTTATAGGAGTTGCTTAGTAAACATATGATTTTTGAATTTATTATAATTGTAAGCAAATGTGAAGAACGCTATATATAATATTTGTACAATTTATAGTATGCTTTATGGAAATAGACTTAGATTAAGAGTTCAATTATATTATACTATATTGCGATGTGAGGGGAAAATATGGATGATTTCATTACTATAAAAGGTGCTAAAATTCATAATTTAAAAAATATAGATGTTAGGATACCTAAAAACAAACTTACTGTTATTACAGGTGTTTCTGGAAGTGGAAAGTCTAGTCTTGCTTTTGATACTTTGTATGAAGAGGGGAAAAGACGATATCTTTTGTTTTCAGGTACACAATTTATGGTGGATACTGCTTCAAGTTTTCAAAGTATTACTGGGTTGTCACCTACAGTTGCTGTTGAACAGAGGATAATTCGTCAGTCAAATCCAAGAAGTACTGTTGGAACTCGTACCAAAATTAGTAACATGCTTGCTATATTCTTTTCTACATTTGGTAAGCGTAATGAAGCGTTTGATGATGGAATTCCACTTTCTATGGAGATGTTTCAGAAGAATTCTCCTAAAGGAATGTGTGTTAAGTGTTTAGGTAAGGGGCAAATATATAAAATAGATGAAGAAAAGCTTTTTGGTAATAGATCAAAGGCTATAGATGAGTTGGTTTTTGAACTTGCTAAACGTGGAACTACAAGAAAAATGATGGATTCATTTTGTAAATATTATGGAGTTTCTATAAATCAAAAGACTAGTACTTTATCTGAAGAACAATTCAATGCTTTGAAGTATGGTGATGGTGGTAAGACTGCTTTTCCGGGGTTTATGCAATGGATAATGCAAGTTATAAATAGTCCAAGCAGTAGGTTGAAGTATTTATTAACTGAAGATGGAAGTTTAACTTATGTTAGTTGTCCTAAATGTGGTGGAACAGGTCTTGGTCAACAGGCAATTCATACGACTGTTGGTGGTAAAACTATTGCTGATTTAGAAAACATGCATATTAAAGATTTGCTAAATTATCTAAAATTACAAAAGGATATCTCACTTGGATCTAATCTATTGAATGATATAATAATAAAACTTGAATGTATGGTGGATGTTGGATTGCATCATTTATCACTTTCCCGTCCTGTTCCAACCCTTTCTGGTGGAGAAATACAGAGATTATTTTTAGCTTCATTTATAATTGCTGAAATGGATTCTATAATATTTATTTTTGATGAGCCTACAATTGGGTTACATGAGGTTGAAAAGGAAAAACTTATAAGCATAATTAAAAATTTAGTATGCAGAGGGAATACTGTTGTAGCAGTTGAGCATGATGAAAATTTTATGAAAGCAGCAGATTATATTATTGATATAGGTCCAAATGCAGGTATATATGGAGGTCAGAGAGTATTTCAAGGAACATTGGATGAGTTTATGACCTGCAACAATTCCAAAACAGCTCCATACTTAGCTGGAAGTAAGAAGTTTACTGTTAAGACAGAATATAAACCTATTAATGTAGATAAAATCCTTACATTAGAAAATGCAAGTCTTCATAACCTGCATAATATAACTGTAGATTTTCCATTGGGTCTTATCATTGGAGTTGCAGGTGTTTCAGGTAGCGGAAAATCAAGTCTTATTGCAGATACTCTGGTTCCAAAATTAAAGGAGCTTTTGAAAACTAAGTTTATAGGTGAGCAAGAGGATGATGAGGATAAAGCTTATGAAAACTATAGTGATGTTGCTATTAAAGGAATAGAGAATATAGGTAAGTGTGTTGTAGTTGATCAAAAAGCTATAGGAAGAAGCAGAACTTCCTGTCCTGCAACTTATGTTGGAATTTTTGATAGAATTAGAAAACTTCTTGCCAATACTGATGAAGCTAAGGAAAATGGATATAAAGAAGGCTTATTCAGTGTTAATTCTCAAGGGGGATGCAGGGTGTGTAAAGGTGATGGAGTAGTTCATTATCATGTTGGATATGGTAATTTCATTGACCTTGAATGTGAAAGTTGTGGTGGAACAGGTTTTGTTGAAGAAGCAATGGAAGTTAAGCTTAAGGGGAAGAATATTAGAGAAATTCTTGCAATGAGTGTTTTGGAAGCAGTAGATTTTTTCAGAGATATTGATAAACCTATATATAATATGCTTTCAATATTATCTCAGGTTGGATTAGGTTATTTAAAGCTGGGTCAACAAACACCTACTATTTCTGGAGGTGAAGCTCAGAGAATAAAACTTGCTAAGGAGCTTGGAAAGAGACAGAGTAAGAACAGTGTATATATTTTAGATGAACCAACAACTGGATTGTCTTTTGATGATACTGAGAAGCTTATTAATTTGCTTCAGAAACTCGGAAATAATGGCAATACTATTATAATCACAGAACATGATCCTATAGTTCTTAGTAATTGTGATTATATAATTGAACTAGGCCCTGGTGGTGGTAGTGATGGGGGATATATAATTGCTACAGGTACTCCAGAAGAATTAAAAGAAAATAATAAATCTATTATAGGCAGGTACTTACAATGAGTTACGGTTGGAAGATTTCAACTCCAAAAGCTGAGGGAATGAATGAGGAAATATTAAATAACATTGATGATTACATAAAGCAAAAACATTATAGACTTATAAACAGTGTTCTGGTAATAAAAAATGAAAAAATAATATTTGAGCATTATTATAATAAGTTTAATGCAAATAGCCGAAATAATATCAAATCTATATGGAAAAGTATTTTATCCATTACATTAGGAATTTGTATTGATAAAGGAATAATAAAGAGTATTGATGAACATATTAGTAAATATCTTAAAGAATTTAATCAAGGGGAGCATCCCTATCATAAAGCAATAACAATAAGAGATTTACTTACTATGTCATCTGGGATATATTGGGATGGAGGAGTTCATTATCATTGCCCAATGATGATGCAGATGATGAGATCAGGCAACTGGATTTCACATATTTCAGATATTGCAATGGAAAATTACCCAGGAAATAAATTCCAGTACAAAGAGTGGGATGTTATTCTTCTTTCAGCAATAATAAGCAATGCAGCTGGGAAAACAGCATATGAAATTTGTAATGAATTTTTATATAAACCTCTAGAAATTACTAGTGGGATCTGGTCCCAAAGTGCTGATAATGTATCATATACAGTTATGAAAGGTGAGGAAAATTCAGATTTATCTGCTAGAGATTTAGCTAAAATAGGTCTACTGTTTTTGAATAATGGGGTTTTTCAAGGAAAGAGAATTGTATCAGAGAATTATGTAAAGCAGGCGATATTTCCTAGTACAGCAAGCTCTGGGTACGGCTATCTTTGGTGGCTTTTTGATGGTGGATATGCTTGCCGTGGTTATGGTGGACAAGAAGTTAATGTGTATCCAGAAGAACAGCTAATTATTGTGATTCAAGCAACACCATCTCCGCAAAGCAAATCTTATGGAGATATTGCAGAGCAAATTTTAATGGCAATAAATTAAGAAAAAAATATATATATGGTGATTTAATATCATAGATGATTAGAAAGGATGATGATAGCACATTTTCTAATTATCTATGATTATTTAAAATTATCCTGATTTATAGTGTGCTGTATACGGAACTGCTTTGGCGTTACGCCTGTCTTTTTTTTGAAAGTACGTATTAAATGGCTGCAATCAGCAAAGCCTGTTTCTTGACTTATGTAGTTAAGGTCAAAGTTTGTAAATAGCAGTAAATCTTTAACCTTACTTAATCTAATAAATTCAATATAATCCTTACAAGATTGTCCATATAATTCGTGAAATTTTTTAGCAAAGTATGAATAGCTCATATGGCATTTTTCTGCTAAGGATTCTACCTTCAAACATTCATGGGAATGTTTATCTATATATTGTAAAATCGTATACAATGAGTCTGAATCATCAGCTATTAAGACGGATTCATTAATATTAAATCCATTCTTTCTCCATATTCTAAGTATTTCGATTAATAAGGATGATATTAAAGCTTGTAAGCGAATATCATACCCATAATCTTTATTTGTTATTTCCTCGATGCAGCTACTAAATAAGTTTTCTAATAAAAAGTTTTTAAAAACTTCTGAAGGGAGAAAAACAGGAGCACAGCTATCATCTATTGCATATCTAAAAATTGAACTCAGTTTTGGAGTATGGCTGCTAGTTATATTCAAATTATCTATATCAAATTTTAGCACATCATATCTTAGTGGTTCTTGTGAAGCAGTAAAAATTGAATGTACTGCTCTTGGGTGAAATAAGATTAAATCACCAGGTTCTAATATATATTCTTCATTATTACAATTGATTATGGCAGTTCCTTTAAGCATGAATATAATTTCCATGAAATAATGCCAATGGGCTTTTATTGGGAAATTATTGTGCTTGGTATCAAATAAAAATGCTTCATATGGTGAAGTTAAAATATTACTTTCTTCAAATAAATAATTCATAGAATCCTCCTAAAATAGATTTGTTCTATTTTTAAACAATTGTATTATATCAGATACAATTGTTAATTGGTATAGTATATACAAACAAGGAATAATCGAAAATATTAGATTATATTACTAGTTAAAGGGGATGAGTTTATTGCAATTTATTAAAGGCTTTACTTTTGCGCCTTTTGCAATACGAGGAAGCTATAAGAAGAAAGAAACTTATAAGAGCTTAGATAACTTAAAGGAAAGAGTAGGAATTAATTTTATAATTCTTGTACCTAATGGTTTGCAAGATACACCTCAATCAGAAGAGATTTGTTATACTTCTAATTTAACTGTATCAGATGAAGAATTAGAAGATATAATAGCTTACGCTAAGAAAATAGGTCTTAGAGTGGCTCTTAAACCAACAGCAAATTGTAAAAATGGAACATGGAGAGCTCATATTAATTTTTTTGATGAAGATGTTCATTGTGAACCGAAATGGACCAATTGGTTTAAATCCTATACGGATTTTCAGCTTCACTATGCTAGGATTGCTGAAAAGACTGGTTGTGAAATGTTCATTGCTGGTTGCGAAATGGTTATGTCAGAACGTAGAGAAAAAGAATGGCGCAAGCTTATAAGTGATATTAGAGAAATTTATAAGGGACTAGTATCTTATAATACTGACAAATATCAAGAGCATAATGTTAAATGGTGGGATTGTGTGGATATAATATCTTCAAGTGGTTATTATCCACTTAAAGATTGGGAAAAGGAGCTAGACCGTATTGAAAAGGTAGTTAATAAATTCAATAAGCCATTTTTCTTTGCAGAGGCTGGCTGCATGTCTACAAAAGGATCTTCAGCAGTTCCTAATGATTGGGGACTTGAAGGATCTGTAGATTTAGAAGAACAGGCAAATTGGTATGAAACTATGTTTGAATCTGCACTTAAGCGAGAGTGGATATCTGGATTTGCAATGTGGGATTGGGCAGGAAATCAGTATTCCTTAAATAAAGCTGAAAGTAACAAAGGCTATGATGTATACGGAAAACCTGCAGAGATTGTTATAAAGAAGTATTATGATATGGAGATGTAATAGTGATAGAAGAGATTAAAGAAAATGATAGATTAGAACCAGAAGAAGAAGCACTTTTAGAAATCTTCAGACGTAATAAGAATCACACGTTAAAAACTCTTATTGGTTTGTATAAAGGACATTATCTGCAGTTGTTTTTTTCATTAGTGTTTTTTGTAATAAAACATTGTCCTGTATGGATTTTACCGATTGTAACTTCAAATATAATAAATACAGCAACAAATGGAGATAAAGATGCAGTTAAAGTAATATTAATCAATGTAATTATTATGATAATTGTAGTTGTACAAAATGTGCCCACAAACTATGTACATACAGTTCTATATGCAAAGGCAATAAGAAATATAGAAAGAGATCTTAGAAGTTCAATTGTGAAGAAATTACAACAACTTTCAATTGCATATCACAATGAGATGCAGTCTGGAAGATTACAGTCTAAGATTATGCGCGATGTGGAACAGATTGAAAATTTGTCAGCACAGATTTTTATAACTATATTGAGCATTATATTAAATATAGCTGTTGCATTAGGTATTGTTATTTTTAAGAGTTTGACTGTATTCCTATTTTTTATTGCAACAATACCTGTAGCAGTGATTATTATGGTTGTTTTTAGAGGTAAGATTAAGAAATATAATAAAGAGTATAGGAGAGAGATGGAAGAGACCTCTGTTCGTGTAATAGAAATGGTTGAATTAATCCCTGTTACAAGAGCCCATGCGTTAGAAAAGCAAGAAACTGAAAAGATGAATAACCAATTAAGTAACGTAGCTAAAAAGGGCTTGAAGCTAGATATAATACAATCCTATTTTTCATCTATAAGTTGGGTTGCATTTCAAGTATTTCAAGTTATTTGTCTTGGGTTTACTGGATATTTAGCAGCTAAAAAATATATAACAATAGGTGAAGTAGTGATGTATCAGACTTATTTCAGTTCTGTAGTTATGCAGGTTTCTAATGTTATTACTTTGTTGCCTATTATTGCTAAGGGGTTAGAGTCTGTGAATTCTGTAGGAGATATATTACTATGTAATGATATAGAAAACAATAATAAGAAAAAGAAAATTAAGAATGTTACTGGGGAGATTATATTTAAAAATGTAGACTTTAGATACAAAGACAGCGAAGTTCCTGTTTTAGAAAATTTAAGTTTTTCTATAAAGCCAGGAGAGACAATAGCTTTTGTTGGTGCTTCAGGAGCAGGAAAATCAACAATCTTAAATCTCGTTATTGGATTTTTTCAAACTACTAATGGACAGGTTTTAATTGATGGTGAAGATATTAAAAATCTTAATTTACAAAGCTATCGTTCACATATTGCAGTTGTTCCTCAAAATGCTATTTTATTTTCAGACACTATTAGAGAAAATATTATTTATGGAACAAATGATATTTCAGATGAGGAATTAAATGAAATAATCAAGGCTGCAAATTTAGAGGAACTAGTAGAATCTTTACCAGATGGTTTAAATACAAAACTAACTGAACATGGGAGAAATCTTTCTGGGGGACAACGACAGAGAGTTAGTATAGCAAGAGCTTTTGTAAGAAAACCTAAAATACTTATTCTTGATGAGGCTACATCTGCCTTAGACAGTGTTTCAGAAAAGAATATACAACAATCTATTGAAAGTCTTGTAAAAGGTAGAACTACCTTAGTTGTTGCACATAGATTATCAACTATTAGAAATGCAGATAAAATTGCAGTCATTGGCAATGGTGGTCTTCAGGAATTTGGTACCTATGATGAGCTAATGGAGCAAAAAGGTGAATTTTACAAATTAAAAAAATTACAGATGTAAAATTAGGAGGAAAAATATAATGAAAGAAAATGAAAAACTAAAGTTATACGAATTATCTGATATTAACTATTTAAAGGTTCATGGTAGAACAACAGGTGAATTATCACCACTTACGTTGTTTTGGACAGGAAGTGCTATTGAATTAAATGCAAAGGGTTCAGAACTGTGGCTTGAGGTTGAAGTAGATTATGATATTTATGAACCTTGGATCAGCATACTTGTCAATTCTGCAGTTGTAAGCAGGCAGATGTTAACTGCGGGTAGATATTGGGTATGTGTATTTAGAGGTATGAACGAAAATGAAACCAAAAATATTCGTATTGTAAGAGATGTTCAAGCTATGAACGGAGATGAGAGCTGTTCGCTAAAGATACATGCAGTAAAATTTGATGGTGAATTTTTACCTATTGAAGAAAAGCCATATAAAATTGAATTTATAGGTGATAGTATTACTTCAGGAGAAGGAACTGTAGGGGCTAAGCCTGAAGAAGACTGGATTTCTATGTGGTTTAGTGCTATAAGAAATTATACTTTCATCACAGCAGAAGCTTTAAATGCAGAATATAGAGTTATATCCCAGAGTGGATGGGGAGTGTTAACAAGTTGGGACAACAATCCTCATTATAACATTCCAGAATACTATGATAAGGTTTGTGGGCTTCTTACTGGAGAAAAAAATGAATCTTTAGGAGCATTTAAACAAAATGATTTTGCTTCTTGGCAGCCCAATGTTGTAGTAGTTAATTTGGGGACTAATGATGCAGGAGCTTTCAACTCACCAGAATGGAAGGATGAAGAAACAGGAGAGATTCATAAACAAAGATTAAATGAAGATGGAACTCCAAATGAAGAAGATTTAAAAGCTTTTGAAGGTGCAGTAGTTATTTTTCTTGCTAAACTTAGAAAATATAATAAAAATGCACATATAGTATGGGTATATGGAATGTTAGGCACACCAATTATGCCAGCAATTTATAGAGCAGTTGATACTTATATCAAAGAGACAAGTGATAAAAGGGTATCAGTTTTTCAGCTTCCCAATACAACAGATGAAACTGTAGGTTCAAGATGTCATCCAGGAGTATTATCACATAAAAAAGCTGCAAAAGAGTTAACTGAATATATAAAAGAAATTATAACCAAATAGTATAGATTTATTTATAGTGTTGGCTACACTAATTGCTTAGTGTAGCCACCCAATCTTCACAATTCCATAAATCTGTTGCGATATCATTATAAAAATCTGGTTCATGACATACTAGAATTATACTGCCTTCATATTCTAGTAAAGCACGCTTAAGTTCATCTTTAGCATAAATATCTAAGTGATTTGTTGGTTCATCTAAAACTAATATATTAGAGGGTTTATTTATAATCTTACATAATCTGGCTTTAGCTTGTTCGCCTCCACTTAATATATTAATTGGACTATCTATATGTTGTCTTGTTAATCCGCATTTAGCAAGACAACTTCTTACTTCAGTTTGAGTTAGTTCAGGGAAGGTGTTCCAAACATCAGATAATACTGTGCTAGTATTATCCTCTAGAACTTCTTGTTCAAAATAGCCGATTTCTTTATATTCACTTAAATTCACTTCTCCATTTATTGGTTTTAAGAATCCAAGTAGGCTTTTTAAAAGGGTAGTTTTCCCTAAACCGTTAGCACCAGTTATTACAATTTTTTGTCCTCTTTTCATTTTTAAATTTAGAGGTTTACTTAAGGGCGTATCATAACCAATAACCAAATTTTCAGCCTGCAAAATAATACTTTCTGGCATTTTCACATTTTTAAAATTGAAATAAGGCTTAATAATATCTTTTTTTATTTCTATTCTTTCAATTTTATTTAGCCTTTTTTCTCTTGCCTTAGCTTGTTTTGCAGTTGCAGTTCGTACTTTATTTTTTCTTATATAATCCTCAAGTTTTGCAATTTCATTTTGTTGTTCCTTGTACTCGATTAGTAATTGCTGCTTTCGAGTTTCGTAAAGTTTAACAAAATAATCATAATTTCCTTGATATCTCGTTAAGCTTTTGTGTTCAAGATGATAAACTACATTTACTACACTATTTAAGAAACTATTATCATGGGATATTAATATAAATGCATTTTCATAGCTAATCAAATAATTCTTGAGCCATGCTATATGCTCCTCATCTAGATGGTTTGTTGGCTCATCCAATAATAGAATATCAGGTTTTTCTAAAAGTAGTTTTGCAAGTAAAACTTTAGTTCTTTGTCCTCCACTTAAAGTTGCAACATCATTATCGAGAAGTTCTTTAATGCCAAGTCCAGCTGCAGTTGCTTGTATTTTTGAATTGATACTATAAAAATCACTTTTATCTAATGTTTCTTGTAGGATAGCAATTTTATTTAAAGACTTATCCATTTTTCCTTCAGGCATGTTACCAATTTCATTATATAAACTATTGATTTTTCTTTCTATATCAAATAAGTTTGTAAATGCGTGCTGTAAAAAATTTAATGCAGTAATTCCTTCTTTTAAATCAACCAGTTGATCCATATAGCCTATACTAAATTTACTGTTCCATTCAATAGTGCCTCCATCAGGTAAAATTTGATTTGTGATAAGTTTCATGAACGTTGACTTACCTTCACCATTAGCACCAATAAGACCTATATGTTCTCCTTTTAGTAGCTTAAAAGATACTTTGTTAAATAATATTCTATCGCCAAATGAATGGCTCATATTTTCAACTGTTAAAATACTCATAATTTATTCACTTCCTTTTGTCCTCATAATGAATCATAACATTAAGATAAGAGGATACCAAGGTCATAAATAAATCTGTAATGTTTATTACAATTTTGTTTAAAGCAAATAAGCACATAATAAAGTCTAACAATTATGTAAAGAACCAATAGAATTGTTTTTTATAGTGTTAAATTTATGAATTTGTTGAACTATATTTTGTGAATTAATAGAAATTTTACCATCAATTAAATAAATTACTAGACTTACTATAAACGAGCGTTTTTACATCCAATAATTTACCAAAACAAAAAATAGAACATTTATGAAATCATTTGTTATAATTAAGTTCTGACGCAAAAACATAACAAGGAGATATCATAAATGTTCATTGGCTCAATTATAAAAAATTCATCATCTATAATCAAATTCTTAAAAGAATCAAGATTTGCAATTTATTTTACTAAGCCGCAGCTTCATATTATAGCTCTTATTATGAGTGCTATGATAAAAAAAGGATTTGTAGGTAAAGTTACTGATATATCCGACCTTATGCATTTCAGGCATAGGACGAATGTAGGGAAATTTTTATCTAAAAGTCCTTGGAATGAAGACTTTATTGAAAGAGCACTCCGTAATTTGGTTATAAAAAAGATTTGGGAACTTTCTAAAGCAACTGGAAAACCAATTTATGTTGCTATAGATGATACTATCTCAGAAAGGACTGTGCCCTCGTAAAAGGCACTCAAACATATTGAAAAGTGTAGTTTTAACAATTCTCATTTAAAACGTAAAACTGTTTACGGACATCAATTAGTAACTGTTATGCTTATTTGTGATGATGTTGTTATGCCATACTCAATATCTATTTACGATAAAAACATTAAGAGTAAAATTCAAATGGCTGTTGAGTTTATAAAATTATTACCATCTTCAATAAATGAAGGATATGTTTTGTGTGATAGCTGGTATAGCTGTAAAAAGATTTTCAATGCTTCTAAAAAAGCCGGGTTCAAATATGTAGGTGGCTTACGTACTAATAGAGTTATTTATCCTACTAATCATGAAAGAATCGGCATTAAGCTTAACGCGTTCGGGAAAACACTAACTAAAGAGGATGTTGACCTAGTCAAAGTCGGCAACTCAGAGTATTATGTGTATTCCTATAAAGGAAAGCTAAATGATTTAAAAAAAGCTGTGATAGTTCTAAGTTGGCCTAAAGAAGCTCTTTTCAAAGATGGATGTTTAAGAGCTTTTATAAGCCCCGACTCCAGCATGTCATTATTGGAACTGCTAAACCATTATAAACATAGATGGCCGATTGAAATTTTCTTTAGAGAATCTAAGAAAAAACTAGGTTTAGACGATTATCAAATTCGCAGTGAAAAAAGTATAAAAAGATATCTGCTTATTATGCTGATTACATATGTTTATTGTGGATTAGAAGTATCCGAAGATACTTTAAAATTTAGTAATGGATTAAAAACTGCTAGAGCTCAATTAGAGGCTGAAAAAATCACTTTCGTTTATGAAAAAACTCAATCTGGAGAGCCTCTTGATGTCATTTTAGAGCTTTTTAAGGCCGCATAAGTATCTTTTTAGTTATTTAACTGGAGATATTTATTTGTGATTTCGCTCATTTATAGTATAATTATAAAAATAGCATATTTTGTAATTAAGAAAAGTTTATTGGAATCAAGGATTTCAGGACTTGAAAAATATCTGTATGATTCAAGAAGACAATAAGTTTAGAGTAGATTTAAATAAAATTAATAATTCAAGAAAATTTGAATTATTATTTTCTAAATTACTATTTGAACAATTATCAACAGATGGAGATATTTCTTTTAATTACCTAGACCAAAACGAATATGAAAAAATAAATCAAAAAAATTATTTATTTATAAACAAAGGGCAAAATGATTAAAGAGCTATGGAAATAGAAG